>NZ_JBHYHC010000076.1:832-43185 GCF_042738955.1 Umezawaea sp. NPDC059074 | reverse complement strand
GGGGTTTCCCCAGGCATCGTGGCTGAACCCCACGCCTACCAGGAGCTGAGCCCGACCGCCGCCATCGGCGACCGCCGGATGAACCCCCACCAACAGGTCATTGCCTCCCAACGTCAAGTGTCCGAAGTGGACGTCGTGAGCCTCCCCGGCTCACAAGGCCAGCGGTCAAGGCACCCCGTTGGCCACCCGGCCGAGCAGATCGCGCGACGCCTCCGCGCTGAGCGCCACCTCGGCGACCTGCTCCAAGGCCGCCCGGTACGTCGCGATGTGCTCCGGGTTCTCCAGGAACACATCGGCGACCAAGCTCTCCAGGTGGACCACCGCTCGGCCGTCCGGACCGTCGAGCACGGCGAACGACCCCGACACCCCGGCGGGGCTCCCCACCCCGGTCGGCACGATCCGCACCGCCGCGGGGCTGAGCAGCAGGTGCATGAGCTGGTCGTGCATCACCGCCTGCCCGCCCACCGGTCTGCGCAGCGCCTCCTCCTCGACGTAGAACGTGGCGTTGATCCGCGACAGCAGATCCCGCCCGTCGAACCACTGCCCGTCCGGCCGCAGCGCTCTCGCGTAGTCCGGTGTCCTCAGCAGTTCGGGCACACCCCCGCACTGGTAGTGCGTGATCCCCGCAGCTCTGGAGTGCTCCGCGGTCGCGGTGCGCCCTTCACCGTTGAACGGCTGGACCCACGCGTCCCTGTCCGAGTCGCGGCACAGTTGCACCAGTCGCGCGAACTCCGGGCCTTTCACCTTGCACAGCGCCAAGTACGCGGCGACGTCGGTGTCGGTCGCGCCCCGCACCCCCGTCTCCAGCTTGGACACCTTCCCCAGGCTCCAGCCGAGCTCCGCCGCGAGCGTGCCGCTCGGCCACCCCGCCGCCATCCGCTTGTCCCTGAGATCGCTGCCGAGCCTGCGACTCCGCGTCGTGGATTCGCGCCTCGGCTCCTGTTCGGACATTCCGCCCCCCTTCTCGTGGCTCGAGTGGACTGTAGGGGCAGGTACCGACAAAAACCCTGTCCTCGCAGGTAGATCGCTCGATGGGAGGACCTACGGCGTTTGTGTGACCACTGGGACTGGGATGTCATAGACGCGTGAGCATGGATTCGTTGGCGGAGCTGGTGAGGCGCGGCTTCTACTTCCAGGCGGTGCCGGACGAGCAGGGGGAGGTCGAGGTCGTCGTGGGGTCATACGGCTGGCACGGTTACTACGACCGGATCCACGTGTGGGGTGAGGACGAGGCGGTGGCCGCGCGGGAGCTGAGCGACCACCGGCCGTTCAGCGGCGCCGTGGTGTGGAGCTACGAGGGGAGTGCGGCCGACACCGCGAGGGCGTTGCTCGACCTGCCGAATCCCGGTGAACCCGGTGCGCCGACGCTGGCCAAGGCCGGCCCGTCCAGCCTGTGGTTGCCGCTGCTGTCGAAGCGGAGGCGACAATGATCGAGTGCTGCCCCAGGAACGTCTCACCGCCCGAGTCGTCGAGTTGTGCCGTGCCGACACCAGGTTCGACGCCGTGCTGCGGTACGGGTCGTTCGCGCAGGGGAGCGGTGACGAGCACAGCGACATCGAGTTCTGGATCTTCTCCGAGGTGGAGATCGACGCGGCCGAGTGGTGTGCGCGGATCGCGCCCATCACCCATCACGTGCGCAACGAGTTCGGCGCCGATGTGGTGTTCTTCCACGGGTTGGTGCGCGGCGAGTTCCACTTCGCCAAGGACGTCGCGGAAGTGGCGAAGTGGCCCGCCCGCAGTGCCGCCGTGGACGACATGGTCGTCGTCGATCGCCGTGGCGCGTTGCGCACCGCGTTGGAGTCGGTTCCCGAACGTCCCGAGTTGCCCGAGGCGGGTGAGCTGTGCGGTCGATTCGCGAACTGGCTGATCCTGGCGCACCACGTCTCGGCCAGGGGAGAGGCGTTTCGCGCGGCCGACGCGATGGCGCACGTCCGGCGGCACCTGCTGTGGATGGCACGGCTGAGCGTCGGCGCGACCGACCACTGGCTGACTCCGTCCCGGCTCGCGGAGTGGGACCTGCCGCCGGACCTGGTGGCACGCCTGGACGTGACAACGCCTGCGGCGGCGTGGCGAGTCGGACGAGCGCTCTGGCTGGAACTGGGTTGTGCCGTGCCCGAACCGCTGTTCGCGGAGTTGGACGACGCGCTGTCCTAACGCGACAGCTCGCGCTCCAGGGGAGAGCGGAACCGCGGCTGCACACGCACGGCGCCGATCCAGCCAGCCAGGGTGGCTGCCTCGCGCGCGATGAGAGCTTCGGCCTCGGAGCCCACGTCCTCCAGGAGGCTCCAGACGATCTCGCCATCGGCTCGCTGCGTCCACGCTCCGACCACGCGACCGTCGCACCAGACCGTCGGTCCGGCGTTGCCCATGGTGTCGAACAGCCGCGGCACGTGGGCGGGGGAGAGGTACCAGTCGCGGTCGCGCCACCCCATGGTCGTCGAGTCGAGGCTGGGCAGCAGCGCCACCCACGGCTCGGGTTCCGCCACGGGAGCCGCGTCGCCCGGCACGACGTATCCGGTGCCCTCGTCCAGCGCGACCTCCTCCATGCCGGTCAGCGCCTTGCGGGTCGCCGTGAGCGACCACCCGGTCCACCACTTCAGGTCGGCCACCGTGGCGGGTCCGTAACAGGCGAGCCAGCGACGGGCGAGTTCCGCCTGGGCGTCGGCGATCGGCATCAGCGGCCACGGAGAGGAGGGGGTCCAGCGGAACTGGCTGCTGATCCACGACCCGCGCGGTCGCGCTCGGCGGATGAGGCCGTCGCAGGCGAGCATGCGGATGACGCGGCTGGAGACGTTCTGCTTGGCCTCGTAGGACTTGCCGGGGGAGACGACGACCTGCTCGCAGAGCGCCGGAACGTCCTGGCCGAGTTGGACGGCGGTCGCTTCGCCTCGGGCGCGCAACGCGTCCAGGACCTGGTCCTGCACGTCGGCGATGCGCCGCGCGTCCCAGCCAGCGCCGTCGCCGAGGTAGGTGACGAGCTTCGCGCGCTCGCGTGCCGCGATGGTGACGCCGGTGGAGCCGAACACCAGGGGAGCGAGGTCGGCGGGCACCACGAACATGGTGCGGCGCATGGCGAGCAGCCGGTGCAGCGTCACCTCGTCGTACAGGGCGCGTTCCACCTGCTCGTGCCCCGGCGTCCTCAGCCTGGCCGCGATGGAGAGGAAAACGGTGGCCGGATCGGTGGCGTGCACCGCGATGAGCGCGTCCGCGACCGCCTCGACGGAGTCCACGTGCAGCGAGGGCGCGAGGAGGTGGCGTACGCCGACACGGGCGCGGCGCTGGCGCACGTCGATCCGGGGAGGAGTCACTCGCCCATCCAATCATCCGTGATTATCTCTATAGCTTCAGTGTTGACTGAAATCAATTCTCTCGGAGCGAGAACGTCGCGATCACCTTGTCACCGACGTAAGACAACACAGCCCCACAAGCAACAAGCGCTCGGACCGCCGAGGTGTTCTCCGGTGTGGTGTCCGCGACGACCGTTCGCCAGCCTCGTTCGGTCGCGTGGTCGAGCACGGCGCGCAGGGCGTTCGCCCCGATGCCCTTGCCCCTGGTCGACGTGCCCAGCCACATGCCTGTCTCGGCGACACCTTCGTCCACCGTGGGGGTCAGGCGGATCATCCCGACCGTCCGGTCGTCCACGACGATCTCGTACATGGCCTCGTGGTGCAGTCGGTAGAACTGGCGGAACGCCTGCTGGCGGGCAGGTGACCACCCCGGTGGCTCGTCGACGGGCGGCATCACGTTCTCCTCGGTCGCCTCCACGACGGCGATGGCGAGCAGCCGCTCGATGCCGTCGGCGGTCAACGGGGCCAAGTGCAGGGAGTGGGGCATCAGGACATCGTGCCGGATGGATCTACGCTGGTCGCGACAAGGCATGGTGCGAACGAGTGGGACTTCGATGTCGGCGACACGGTTGTTGGTGCTCGGTGTGGTGCGCGGCTACGGCAGTGCGCACGGCTACCTCGTGGGCACCGACCTGGTGTCGTGGGGCGCGGACGAGTGGGCCAACGTCAAGTGGGGCTCGATCTACCACGCGCTCAAGCAGCTCACGAAGGAAGGCTGTCTGACGGAGTCGCTGGTGCCGCCCGCTCGGACGGACTACGCGCTGACGGAGAAGGGCGAGGTCGAGTACCTCAGGCTGCTGCGCGATTCGTTGAGGCTGCCCGACGTTCGCCCGGACATGCTCGGTGCCGGGCTGGCCCTGTTGCCCTCGCTGACCCGCGAGGAGGCGATCGGGCTGCTGAAGCAGCGGCTGGTCGTGCTGGAGGCGAAGCGCGACTCGGCCCGTGGCCTGCGGGAGTCGTGGGAGCGGCCGCCGCACGTGAAGGAGCTGTTCGGGTTGTGGGAGCACTCCGCGGCGGGGGACGTGTCGTGGACGCTGGGTCTGATCGGCCGGCTGGAGTCGGGTGACTACCCGATGATGGGAGAGCCTGACTCTCCCGGCCCCGCGGGGAGTTGGCACGACCCCGCGATGGGCCGTTATCCGTAGGGCATACCTGGTGGCGCTGATGGTGTTCTTTGTGTCTGGTGTTACTCAAGTTTGAGTAACCGGCTCCGGTGGGGCACACTCGTGGCCCCCGCGGTGGGAAGCGGGTGGTCGTGGAAGGCGGCTCGACATCGATTTTCGGCGTCTCACCCGATCCGGGGACGAATTCGGTGAGTCAGCTGGGGTGATGTGGCTTTGGTGTCGCTGATCAGGGTGAATCCGCTCAAGCCTCCAGGTGGGCTGGAGGCGGGGTTCGGGCTGATCGGCGGGAAGAACTGTCGGTGCTGTTTGGGATGGTGGCGACCGCGATGGAGCCGACGGTCGGCGTCGTCCGATTCTCGTGGGAGGGGCTCTAGTGGGACTGGAACGGTGCGCGGCGGTGTTCGAGGCGGCTGATCCGCCGAGGACGTCGACCGTGGCGTTCTACGGGGTGGACCTGCCGGAGGGGGAGTACGGCGAGTTGACGGTCGCGGACGCGGACGGGTGGGTGCGGACGGTGCCTACGGTGCGGGTCCCGGTGGCGGACGCGGTGCCGGTGCTGAGCCGGGCCCGTCGGATGGAGGGCGCGCATCCGGCGGCTTCCTTCTGGGGTTCGGCCGTGGTGGTGGCCATGCAGTTGGTGGCGCGAGGGCGGCTGATGCCGTCGGTGACGGAGGGCGAGTTCGACGCGTGGCGGGTCGGACCGCTGGAGACGATGGACGTCGAGGTGGTCCGGGCGTTGGCGGCCGCGATGCCGCCGCACGCGAGGGCGGTGCCGTTGCCGGGCCGCGATCCGGCGGAGTTGGCGGACGCCGAGGCGTTGGTGCGGGGGTTCATCGACGCGGTGGCGGACGGGATGCCGCGGGGTGCGGCGGCCGTGCACGCGGTGGGGGCGCCGGTGTTCGCGGCGGTGGCGCCGCAGAAGGTGCCGCACCTGAAGTCGTGGGCGGAACGGGGTGTGCGGATCTCGTTGCGGATCGAGGGTGACTTCGTGACGGGCAGGTTCCGGGCGGTGGTGCAGGTGCACAGCCTGGCGGATCCGTCGTTGGTGGTGGACGCGGACCGGTTGTGGGCGGATCGGGCTGCGGGAAGGGCTCGGTTGGACGCCGCGGTGGCGGTGCGGCGGGCGGCGCGGGCGTGGGCTCCGTTGGAGCAGCTGTTGAACGCGTCGGTGCCCGCCGAGGTCGAGTTGGGGGACGAGGACGTGGCGGACCTGCTGGTCCGGGGCGCGATCAGGCTCGCGGGCGTGGGGGTTGACCTGCACTGGCCGAAGGACCTGGTGCGGGACCTGACGTCGCGGGCGGTGGTGGACGGGCAGGCGCCGCCGTCGGATGTCCCGTCGTTCTTCGGGGGTGGGCGGCTGCTGGGGTTCGACTGGCAGTTGGCGTTGGGCGACGATCCGCTGACCGAGGCGGAGATGGATCAGCTGGCGGAGGCGCACCGGCCGGTGGTGCGGTTGCGCGACCAGTGGTTGCTGGTCGATCCGGAGCTGGCGAGGCGGGCGCGGGAGCGGTCGATCAAGCCGTTGACCGCGATCGACGCGTTGGGCGCGGTGCTGACGGGAACGGCCGAGGTCGACGGCGAGCTGGTGCCGGTGGCGGCGAGCGGTTGGTTGGACGCGTTGCGCGAGCGGATCGAGACGCCGGACGAGGGTGCGGAGGCGGTGGAGCAGCCGTCGGAGCTGCGGGCGACGTTGCGCGACTACCAGTTGCGCGGGCTGCGGTGGCTGGCGCGGATGACGTCGTTGGGGCTGGGCGGGTGTCTGGCCGACGACATGGGGTTGGGCAAGACGATCACGTTGATCGCGCTGCACCTGCACCGCGGTGGTGGGCCCGCGTTGGTGGTGTGCCCGGCGTCGTTGCTGGGGAACTGGGAGCGGGAGATCAGGAGGTTCGCCCCTGGTGTGCCGGTGCGGAGGTTCCACGGTGCGTCGCGGTCGGTGGAGGGGGTGGAGTCCGGGTTCGTGCTGACGACCTACGGCACGATGCGGTTGGACACCGCTCGGCTGGGTGAGGTCGAGTGGGACCTGCTGGTCGCTGACGAGGCTCAGCACGTGAAGAACCCTCGGTCGGGGACCGCGAAGGCGTTGCGGCGGATCCCGGCGCGGGCGCGGGTGGCGTTGACGGGTACTCCGGTGGAGAACAACCTGTCGGAGCTGTGGGCGATCCTGGACTGGACGACTCCGGGGCTGTTGGGGTCGTTGGCGTCGTTCCGGTCGCGGTGGGCGAAGCCGATCGAGGGGGACTCGGACGGTGAGGTCGCCGGGCGGTTGGGGCGGTTGGTGAAGCCGTTCCTGCTGCGCAGGCGCAAGTCGGATCCGGGTATCGCGCCGGAGTTGCCGCCGAAGACGGAGACGGACCAGCCGGTGGCGCTGACCCGTGAGCAGGCGGCGCTGTACGAGGCGACGGTGCGGGAGTTGATGGCGGAGATCGCCGCGGGTGGCAGCGACATGGCGCGGCGCGGGTTGATCGTGAAGATGCTGACCGGGCTGAAGCAGATCTGCAACCACCCGGCGCAGTACTTGAAGGAGGGCAGTCCGCGGCTGGCCGGGCGGTCGGGGAAGTTGGAGCTGCTCGACGAGCTGCTGGACACGATCCTGGCCGAGGACGGCGCGGTGCTGGTGTTCACCCAGTACGTGGCGATGGCTCGGTTGATCGAACGGCACCTGGCCGATCGGGGAGTGGCGACGCAGTTCCTGCACGGCGGGACACCGGTCGCGAAGCGGGAGGAACTGGTCCAGCGGTTCCAGGACGGGGAGGTGCCGGTGTTCCTGCTGTCGTTGAAGGCGGCGGGCACTGGGTTGAACCTGACTCGCGCGGATCATGTCGTGCACTACGACCGGTGGTGGAACCCGGCCGTGGAGGACCAGGCGACCGACCGCGCGTACCGGATCGGGCAGACCCGGCCGGTGCAGGTGCACCGGCTGATCGCCGAGGGAACGGTGGAGGACCGGATCGCGGAGATGTTGACGGCCAAGCGGCAGTTGGCGGACGCGGTGCTGGCCGGTGGCGAGGCCGCGTTGACGGAGCTGTCGGACGCCGAGCTGGCTGATCTGGTCGAGCTGAGGAGTGGGCGATGACCGATCGGGTTCGGGGGTATCCGGCGTTCCCCAAGGGGCCGAGGCGGGCTCGCACGTGGTGGGGGCGGGCGTGGTTGCAGGCGGTCGAGGACACGTCGCTCGACCTGGGGCAGTTGCGGTTGGGGCGGAAGTTCGCGGTGGCGGGCATCGTCGGGACGATCACGGTGAGTCCTGGCAGGTTGGCCGCGACGGTGTACGACACGGAGGACACCTATCAGACGTCCGTGCGGCTGACGCCCCTGACGGACGCCGAGTGGGGGAGGTTCCTCGCGCAGGTCGCGGCGAAGGCAGGGCACATCGCCGCCTTGATCGACGGGGACGTGCCGCACGACCTGGTGGCGGCGGCCGACGACGCGGGCGTGCAACTGCTGCCGGGGATCGGTGACCTGGATCCGGACTGCACGTGTCCCGGTTGGGAATTGCCGTGCAGGCACGCGGCGGCGTTGTGCAACCAGGCGTCGTGGTTGCTGGACGCGGACCCGTGGGTGCTGTTGCTGCTCCGGGGCCGTGAGCAGGAGGAGGTGTTGGCCGAGTTGCGGCTCAGCGACGATCGGGAGGCTCCCGCGGTGGGGGTCCTCGCGACGGAGGTGTTCGCCGCGCCTGTGCCACCGCTGCCCTTGCCGCCGCCGATCGTCGAGTTCGGACCGTTGCCGGTGTTCGATCCCGTGCCGGGTCTCGACGTGGAGGCGCTCGGCTGGCTGGTGGTCGACGCGGCGGCGCGGGCCAGGGAGGTGCTCGCGACGGGGGAGTCGCCGGTGCTCGACGAGTGGCACGACCGGGTCAGGATGGCGTTCACCGTCGCCGATCCACGGCTCACCGCCAGACTTGCCGCCGTCGGTCCCGGACTGCCTCGTGCGGTGCGGGCGTGGGGGTACGGCGGGTCGGCCGCGCTCACCGTGCTCGACACCGCGTGGACGCCGTCGAAGGCTGAGGTGGCGCGAGCGCGCCGGGCGTGGGAGGGCGAGGAACTGCCGACCGCGACGGTGTGGCGCAACCGGTGGACCGTCGAGGCCGAGGGGTTGCAGCTCCGCTTCGGCCGGGACGGTCGTTGGTATCCCTACCGCGAGGAGGGAGGTGATTGGTGGCCCGCAGGCCCGCCCGACCGTGATCCGGCGGCCGCGTTGTCCGAGCTCATGGCCTGAACCACCACACCTGTGGTACCACGCCTGTGGTGGTCCGAAGTGGACGGTTCCGAGAGGCCTCCGGCCGGGACTTGATCAATCCCGGTGGGGCCTGGAAGACCGGTTCAGAGACGGCGGTGGGCGCTGGCCGACGTCGGTGACGGCCGCGTTCGGGTACGGACTCGGAGTGGGGCAGCCGGTACCGCTGGGACAGTCCACAGTGGCCGTTGCTTCGGCGGTGAAGACAAGACCAGGGAAGGGGGAGAGGCGTTTGTGCGCTGACTGACGCAGAGAGATGCGGCTGTGGTCGTGCGGACAGCGGGGATGCTGGCCGGGCAAGTGCGGCGAGTTCGGCTGGGAGCCGGACCAGCTGGTCCGGATTGGCGTGGGCCAGGACTAGTTGATCTTGGATCGATGGGATAGGTCACCCGCTTTGAGTGGGTTCATGGTCGCCACCTCCGCTACGTGCTCGCGGGCGGAAGGGCTAGCGGGGCCTGGTTCGCTCGCGGGTGCCGGGCCGGTGAGCCTCGGAAGGAGGGCCGGGTGACATGGCGGCGTTGCCTTGGGTCCTGCGCGAGGGAACCCCTGGGTGATGTGGGCTCGTGGTGTGGCTGTCCTGGCCGCTTGGGTCATGCCTGGGGACCGGGTGCGCCGAGTGCCTGGGTGACGGGCCGTGGTGACCGAAGGAGGGAGTTGGCGGCTGGGAGGGCTGGGCACGTGGAGCCGTGGAGGCTGGGCGTGGCTGGTGGGTCTGTCAGGTGGGCTGGGGTGGTGGGCGCGTGGGTGTGGCGTTCGGGTCTGGGTGGACTCGAACGTGGTGGTGGGCGTGGTGGCTAGATGCTGAGGCCGGGTGCGGTTGCGGCGGTTCGGCGGCGGCGTAGCCAGATCTTGCGGGTGCCGTCGCCGTAGAGGAGCACGCGGGAGAGTTCCCAGCCCGCGAACTCGGCGAGGGTGCCCAGTTGGGTCGCTGCGGTGCGGCGGGAGACGCCGGGAGGCAGGCGCAGCGGCCGGTACTCCCAATCCCCGTCTGGTCCTTCGTTCACGGCGAGATCACCTGTATCCCTTGGCCGTCCGCGGATGCGATGAACACCCGCCCACTACCTGGATCGACCGCCACCGAATCGGGCTGGCGGACGGTGGGGAACCGGAACTTCTCGACCGGTTCGCCACCGGCGACGTGGTAGGCAACCACCTCGTTCTTCTCGGTGAGCGTCACCCACGCCAGATCGGTGCGCGGGTCGTAGGCGATCCCGTAGGGGCCGCCCGGCACGGGGTACCGCTGGCGCATGATCAGCGGGTTCGCGGTGAAGGCGAGGAGTTCGCCGCCGCGGGTGTCGGTCACGAGGACCCGGTCGAAGCGGTCGGTGACCGCGTTGGTGGCGCCGTCGCCCGCGCGCAGGCCCGCGCCGAGGGTGTCGGTGGCGGGGTCGAGGTCGAAGACCGCGCTGCGGAGGCGGTCGAGGACGACGGCGTGGTCGCCGACGACGAGGACCTGGTCGGGGCTGGTGATGGGGCCGACCTGGCGGTCGCCGACGCGGACCGAGTGGGCGTCGCGCTGGGCGATGAGGGTCTTGTCGCCGGACACCGCGGTGTCGACGGGGCCGCCGTCGACCGTCTTGCTGGTGGTCGTGGCGTCGGCGGTGGCGATGCTGATGATGACGCCGCTGGTGGGCACGGTCGCGTCGATCCGGTCACCGGCGGCCACGAGTCGGGCGGCGGGGGCGGGGAGGGCGACGGTGCGCGGGGTGGTGTCGGGGAGCGTGTAGAGCTGCACCGACGGGGGCTGGTCGACCGCGACGGCGAGGGTGCCTCCGGCGACGGCCAGCGCGGTGGCCTTGCCCGCCAGGGGGAGGACGGTGCCCGCGGGGGTGGTCGACTGGTCGGGGGAGGGTGCGGGTGTCGCCGACTCGAGCGTGGCCGCGACCTGCAAGGGGTCGCTCGGCTCGTCGTTCGTGGCACAGCCACCGACCAGAACCGCCCCGGTGAGCAGTGCAGCGGCCAGTCGACGCAACGTGGAACCTCCCAGCGGCCGGGTGACCCCGGTACCCCATTCGCGAAACGTCCCTCCAGCATCCACGACGAAACGGTCGCGGTCACGCTGGGGGGCGGGTGTTGTCGTTGGTCCACGGAGGTGATAGTCGGCCGCGGGCCGTAGCGCGGGCGGTTGTGGCGCGACCATCGGTGTGGGGGCCGAGAGAAGGTGCGCGATGACGGTAGGGGTGTTGCGGAAGAAGCACGTGGAGCTGCTGCGGCAGCACCGGGTGGCCGATGGGCTCGGACCCGCCCGTGGGCGATTAGACGGCCCTGATCGCTATCACACGTGGTCGCAGGTGGCGGCGGAGTCGGTGCCGTCGCGGTTGCACCGGTTGACGTCCCTGCGGTTGCGGCCGGACGCCTACACCGGGGCCGAGTTGCACGCGTCGCAGCAGGTGTTGGACGGGCAGTCGGAGGAGCTGTTCGGGCTGGCCGAGACGGCGGGGTGGGCGGTGCGGACGCCGTTCTTCGCGGGGGTGTTCCCGACCGGGTCGATGAACGCGTTGTGCCGTCCGATGCCCGGCACGGGGGTGTTGGTGCTGGTGGACAGCGGCCTGCTGCACCTGGTCCCGGATGTGCTCAAGATCATGATCGTGTCGCGGTCGTCGTTCGGGGAGTCGCCGCTGCTGGAGCCCGCGTTCGCCGCGTCGACGCTGGCCGAGGTGTTCAACGCGCACCTGTTCGGCAACGGCGCGGCGGCCGCGAGGCCGTTGCCGGAGTTGGCGGGGCAGCGGCAGGACCTGCTGCGGTTGATGGCTCGGCGGGCCACGCAGTTCGTCGTGGCGCACGAGATGGCGCACGTGCACGCGGGACACCTGCTCGGGTCGTGGCGGCAGACCGATCCGCACACCCCGGTCGGCGCGTTGGACATGCAGGCCGTCGGCTGGCCGCGGGAGTACGAGGCGGACCGGATGGCGGCGCGGATCATGCTCGCGAGCCTCGCGGTGTTGAGCCCGTGGGACCGGGACATCGTGGAGCCGTACCTGGTCGGGGCGGTGCTGCTGGTGCTGGCGCTGCACGAGGTGGTCTCGGTGTTGGCGAAGGCGGCGGGTCGGGTGCTGCCGTTCGCGGGCAGTCATCCGCCCGCGCTGCTGCGCATCCAGTCGATGGTGGAACACCTCGCCGAGCACCTGCGCACCCCGGAGTCGATCGCGGTCGCCGCGGAGTTGGCGACGTGGCTCGACGAGCGGGTGCCGGGGGTGCTGGAGTGGTTCCGGTTGGTCGACGTCCAGGCCTGACCTGCGCGGATCGCCGAGATCGGCGGATTGTCGTACCCCTCGGTTACGGTCGGATCCGGGGGCCCATCCCTCGCGCGCGGGGTGGGGGTCCCCCGGATTCGATTCTACCGGCGGGGTATGACAGTTCCGGGTTTGCGACAGCGGTGAAGATCGTTTGTCGGGAGTGGTGACGATCGTTCGGGGGCTGGTCCACGAGGTGGGGGCCGGCCCGTGGGGTGGGCGGCTAGTCCATGGGGCGTTCGGGGTAGGCGAGGTCGAGGGCGCTGACGTCGTCGAGGGCCGAGCGGATCGCCGGGGGGAGGGTGAGGTCTTCCGCGACGAGTGAGCCGAGGAGTTGGTTGGTGTCGCGGGCGCCGACGACGGGGGCGACGACGCCGGGGCGGTCGCGGACCCAGGCGAGTGCGACGCACAGCGGGGAGGTGCCGAGGCCGTCGGCCGCGGTGACCACGGCCTGGACGATGCGGGTGGCGCGGTCGGTGCGGTGTTGTTCGACGTAGCCCGCCATGTGCGCGGAGGCGCCCCTGGAGTCCGGTGGGGTGCCGTTGCGGTACTTGCCGGTCAGGACGCCGCGGCCGAGGGGGGCCCAGGGGAGCAGGGCGATGCCGTGGTGGGCGGCGGCGGGGACGACCTCGCGTTCGACGCCGCGTTCGAGCAGGGAGTACTCGACCTGGGTGGAGACGATCGGGTTGCGGCCCGGCAGGGCGCGTTGGAGGGTGGCGGCGGTGCCGAGCTGCCAGCCCGCGTAGTTGGAGACGCCGACGTAGCGGACCTTGCCGCTGGTGACGGCGGCGTCGAGGGTGGCGAGGGTTTCCTCGAGGGGAACCGACTTGTCCCAGGCGTGCAGTTGCCAGAGGTCGATGTGGTCGACGCCGAGGCGGCGCAGGGAGCCGTCGAGGGCTCCGAGGAGTGCGCCGCGGGAGGCTCCACCGCCGAACGGGCCGTCGTTGCGGCGGGCGACGGCCTTGGTCGTGATGACGAGTTCGTCGCGGGGGACCACTTCGCCGAGCAGGCCGCCGAGGATGCGTTCGCTCTCGCCCTCGACGTAGACGTCGGCGGTGTCCACGAGGGTGCCGCCCGCTTCGGTGAAGGCCATGAGCTGGGTGGCGGCCTCGTCGGCGTCGGTGTCGCGGCCCCAGGTCATCGTGCCGAGCGCCATCCTGGAGACGCGCAGGCCGCTGCGGCCGAGCTGTCGGTGTTCCACGGGCCGAGCGTAAGGGCTGTGACCTCGTGGAGCCGGGATCCCGGTGGATCTTGACAGGTCGTGCCGAGTGTGACCGGCGTCACGTCGGGCGAGTACTCCGAATGTTGTTACCGGTCGGTAGGGTCATCGCCGTGCGATTGGGACTGAACCTCGGATACTGGGGCGCCGGCAACGACGCCGACAACCTCGAACTGGCCAAGGAGGCCGACCGGCTCGGCTTCTCGGTGGCGTGGGCGGCCGAAGCCTACGGCTCGGACGCGCCCACGGTGCTGTCGTGGATCGCCGCGCACACCGAGCGCATCGACGTCGGCAGCGCCATCCTGCAGATTCCCGCGCGGACGCCCGCCATGGCCGCGATGACCGCCGCCACGCTGGACACGCTGTCCGGCGGCCGCTTCCGGATGGGTCTCGGCGTGTCCGGGCCGCAGGTGTCCGAGGGCTGGCACGGCGTGCGCTTCGACAAGCCGCTGGCGCGCACCCGCGAGTACGTGGACATCGTGAAGATGGCACTGCGCCGCGAGAAGCTGCGCTACGAGGGGCAGCACTACACGCTGCCCCTGCCCGACGGCCCCGGCAAGGCGCTCACGCTGACCGTCCACCCGGTCCGCGAGGAGATCCCGATCTACCTCGCCGCCGTCGGTCCGAAGAACCTCGAACTCGCCGGGGAGATCTCCGACGGCTGGCTCGCCATCTTCTTCTCGCCCGAGTTCTCCGGCGAGTCGCTCGCCGCGGTCAAGGCCGGCCGGGAGAAGGCGGGCAAGACCATGGAGGGCTTCGACGTCGTGCCGACCGTGCCGATGTTCGTCGGCGACGACTGGCGCTCCCTGGCCGACCAGGTCCGCCCGTACGCGGCGCTCTACGTCGGCGGCATGGGCAGCCGCAAGCAGAACTTCTACAAGGACCTGGCCACCAGGATGGGCTTCGAGGCCGAGGCCCAGGAGGTGCAGGACAAGTACCTGGCGCGCGACTACGCGGGCGCCATGGCGGCGCTGCCCGTCGAATTCCTCGACGCCACGTCGCTGCTCGGCCCCAAGGAGCGGATCGCCGAGAAGATGCAGGCCCTCGCCCAGTCCGGGGTCACCACGCTGACCGTCAGCCCGATGCTGCAAGATCTCGAGCAGGGAGTCGCGGCGCTGCGCACCGCGGTGGAAGCTCTGGATCTGGCAGGAGTGGGTAGTTGAGCTGGTTGCAGGCTCTGGTCCTCGGACTGGTTCAAGGACTTACCGAATTCCTACCCGTGTCTTCGTCGGCGCACGTGCGGATCACGTCGACGTTGTTCTTCGGCAACGACGCGGGAGCGTCGTTCACGGCGGTCATCCAGCTCGGTACCGAGCTGGCGGTGCTGATCTACTTCGCCAAGGACATCGGGCGGTTCATCTCCGCCTGGTTCCGCGGCCTGGTCAGCGCCGAGGCGCGCAAGGAGAAGGATTACCGGCTGGCCTGGTACGTGATCATCGGGTCCATCCCGATCAGCGTGCTGGGCTACATCCTCAAGGACGAGATCCGCACGTCCGCGAGGAACCTCTGGATCACGGCCACGATGCTCATCGTGTTCGGCCTGCTGCTCGGCCTCGCCGACCAGTTCGCCAAGCACTCGCGGGCGGAACTGACCATGAAGGACGCGATCGGCATGGGCCTGGCCCAGGCCCTCGCGCTGATCCCCGGCGTCTCCCGCTCCGGCGGCACGCTCACCGCGGGCCTGTTCCTCGGGCTCGACCGGGCGGCCGCGGCGCGGTACTCGTTCCTGCTGGCGATCCCCGCCGTGTTCGGCGCGGGCATCTTCAGCATCCCGGACGTGCTCGAGCGCGGCGGGCCGAACGACGCCTCGGTGCCGCAGATGATCGTGGCCACCATCCTGGCGTTCGCGGTCGGCTACGCCACCATCGCGTGGCTGCTCAAGTACGTCTCGAAGCACAGCTACTCGGCGTTCGTGTGGTACCGGGTGATGCTCGGCATCGTCCTCATGGGCCTGCTGTCCATGAACCTGCTGCCCGCCAACTGAGTCCTGTCGCACGTCGTGAAGGCCACCACGTCCGCGTGGTGGCCTTCACGGCATCTAGGGTGGTGACTCGTGGCCACCGTGATCCTCCTGCGACATGCCCGTTCGACCGCCAACGGCTCCGGCGTCCTCGCCGGCCGCGCACCGGGCGTGTCCCTGTGCGAGAAGGGCGAGGCCCAGGCGCTGGGACTGGTCGACCGGCTCAAGGGCATCCCGATCGACGCCGTCGTCACCTCCCCGATGGACCGCTGCGGGCAGACCCTCGCGCCGCTGCTCGCCGACCGCGGCCTCACCGCGCTCACCGACCCCGCGCTGGCCGAGGTCGACTACGGCTCGTGGACCAACCGCGCCATCAAGGACCTCCTCAAGGAACCGCTCTGGACGGTCGTGCAGCAGCACCCGTCCGCCGCCGTGTTCCCCGAGGGCGAGGGCCTCGCCGCCGTGCAGGCGCGCGCCGTCGCCGCGATCCGCGCCCACGACGCCCGCGTCACCGCCGAGTTCGGCCCCCGCGCCGTGTGGGTCGCGTGCAGCCACGGCGACGTCATCAAGTCCGTGCTCGCCGACGCGCTCGGCGTGCACCTGGACGGCTTCCAGCGCATCGTCGTCGACCCCGCCTCGGTGTCGGTCGTCCAGTACACCGAGACCCGCCCGTTCGTGCTGCGCTCCAACGACAACGGCGGCGACCTCTCCGGCGTCGTCCCCCCGCCCGAGCACAAGCCGACCTCCGACGCCGTCGTCGGCGGCGGCGCGGGCGCCGCGTAGGTGGCCTCCGCCGCGCTGCACCGGGCTCTGACCGACCACCACGCCGTCCGGCCGCTCCCGGACGCCGTTCGGGATCTCCTGGAAGCCCTCGACGCCCCACCCCGGCTCGCCGCCCACCTGCGGCTGGTCCACGACGTGGCGCACCGGCTGGTCGAGTGGACCGCACGGCACCACCCGGCCGTCGAGGTCGACCGCGAGGCCGTGCTGTTCGGCGCGGCCACCCACGACATCGGCAAGACGGTCCACGTCGAGGAGCTGTCCGGACCGGGCTCGGCCCACGAGCTCGCGGGCCACGCGCTGCTGCGCGACCGCGGGGTTGAGGAACGGCTCGCGCGGTTCGCCCGCACCCACGCCTCGTGGACCGAGCCCGGCATCGAGGTCGAGGACCTGCTGGTCAGCGTGGCCGACAAGGTGTGGAAGGCCAAGCGCGTCGACGACCTGGAACAGCTGCTGGTGGCCCGGTTCGCCGCCGCGAACGGCGAACCGGGCTGGGCGGTGTTCCTGGCGCTGGACGACGAGCTCGACCGGATCGCCGCGGGCGCGGACGAGCGGCTGGCCGTGCAGGCGGCCCACCCGATCGGCTCCGGGCCGGAGCGGTGGACGTCCTGACGTGACTCACCCGAACGGGGCAACGGTCGGAATTGTCGTACCCCCGTCCTAGGGTCGGGGCCATGACGGAGGTCGACGCGATCTGCCTGAGGCCGTGGGCCGAGGGCGACCTGGGGTTGTTGCGCGCGCAGAACACCGCCGAGATGCAGAGGCACCTGGGTGGGCCGGTGCCCGAGGACGAGCTGCTGGACCGGCACCGCCGCTACACCGAGCTGTCCGCGGCCGGGAACGGGTGCATGTACGTGGTGCTGCTCGGACCGGACTCCGTGGTCGCGGGGTCGGTCGGGTACTGGGAGAAGGAGTGGGGCGGGCGGACCGTCTACGAGGCCGGGTGGCAGGTCCTGCCGGAGTTCCAGGGGCGCGGGGTGGCGTCGCGGGCCGCGGCCGCCGTCGCGCGGATCGCCGCCGCGGACGGCGACCTGAAGGCGCTGCACGCGTTCCCGCCCGTGGTGAACGAGGCGTCGATCGCGGTGTGCCGCAAAGCCGGGTTCGAGCTGGCCGGGGAGTGCGACTTCGAGTACCCCAAGGGCACCTGGATCCGGTGCGAGGACTGGTGGACGCCGCTGGGGTGAGGAAGTGCCGGGGCCCGGACCGTGCAGGGGAGAGCGGTCCGGGCCCCGGTTCCTGGCGGGGTCTACTTGACGTTGACCGCGGCCCACGCCCTGGTCACCGCGGCGACCTCGGCGCTGCCCGAGCCGTAGAGCTCGGTGGCGGCGGCGATCGTGCCGGTACGCGCTGCCGCGTACTTGGTGCTGGAGGTGAACTTCGTGGTCAGCGCGCGGTACCAGATCTTCTCGGCCTTGGCGCGGGTGATGCCGGTGACGGGCTGGCCGTCGAAGGTCGGGCTGTTGTAGGAGACGCCGTTGATCGTCTTGGCGCCGCTGCCCTCCGACAGCAGGTAGAAGAAGTGGTTCGCGATGCCGGACGAGTAGTGCACGTCCAGGTTGCCCACCGTCGAGGACCAGTAGTCCGCGGACTTGCCGTCCTTGGAGGGCTTGTCCATGTAGCGCAGGGGAGCGCCCGTGCCCCGGATGTCGATCTTCTCGCCGATCAGGTAGTCGCCGACGTCGCTGCTGTTGGCGGCGTTGAACTCGACCGTCGTGCCGAAGATGTCGCTGGTGGCTTCGTTGAGACCGCCCGGCTCACCGGAGTACACCATGTTGCCCGTGGCCGAGGTGACGCCGTGCGACATCTCGTGGCCCGCGACGTCCAGCTCGGTCAACGGCTTCGCGTTGCCCACGCCGTCGCCGTAGGTCATGCAGAAGCAGCTGTCGCTCCAGTTCGCGTTGTTGTACGCGTTGCCGTAGTGCACCCGGCTCATCGCACCGACGCCGTTGTTCTTGATGCCGTTGCGGCCGTGGACGTTCTTGTAGTAGTCCCACGTCGCCGCCGCGCCGTAGGCGGCGTCGACACCCGCGGTGGCCTTGTCGCTGATCGCGCCGTTGCCCCACTTGTTGTCGGCGTCGGTGAACAGCGTCCCGGTGCCCGTGGTGTTGTTGGCGTTGTTCACCGTCTGGTTGCCGCGCTGCGGGTCCTTGAGCTGGAACGTCGACCCGGACTGGGTCGTCTGCAGCTTCACCGTGCCGCTGTACTGGCTCACGCCGGTGCCCTCGACGTGCATCACGCGGTCTTCGCTCATCAGCACCTTGCCGGTGGTGGCGTCGGTGTAGACGTGCAGCTCGCTCGGCGACTGGTCGGCCTTGATCCCGGTGAGGACGACCTCCCACGCCAGCGTCGGCGCCTGGTCGATCGCGAACACCACGAGCTGGGGTTCGGCCTTCGTCCAGTTCGCCTCGGCGGTCTTGGCCACCCGCGCCGAGGACGCCGCCGTGGCGGCGGGGATCGCGGGCTTGGTCGACACCGCGAGCGCGGCGTCGGTGGCGCGGTCGACCGAGGCGATCGCGCCGGTCTTCGACTGGTGCACGACCAGGTCGCCGCCGACGACCCGCAGGCCGTTGAACGTCCGGTCGTAGCGGAAGTGCTTGGTGCCGTCGGGGTCGGTGACGACGTCCTTGACCACGAGCTGCTCTTGGCTGCTCAGGCCCAGTGCGGTGCTCACGAGTCCGGCTTGCGAGGCCGCGAGGCTCAGGGTGCCCGCGCGGTCAAGCGTCGCCGACGAGTCCGCTGCCGACTGCGGGGCCGCGGTGGCGGATAGGCCACCCACGGTCACCAGTGCGGCGGACACCAGGGCCGCGTAGCCCAGGGTCATACGATTCATGGACGCTCCTGTTGTTCCGGTGCAGGGAGTGCCCGCCGATCCGAAGAACGGCGAACACCGAGGAACATCTGGGCCAACACCGTGTTGACCAGCAAATCGATCGTATTGCCGGCCATGCATAGGTAAATCGTCTCCCACGATGTGGGAACGCTTCGGATTCTGAGCGATCGTGCTGGTCAGCGCGGCCCGCGCGATCCGAAAAACGAATGAAAGACCAGCTCAGAAGGCCGGAAACAACGGCGAAACAAATGCTGGCAAGCGCGCGGAAGCACCAATGGGACTGCGCTGTTCGGGCCAGCCCGTTGGTCTGGGAGGTGTTTAGAGTTAATGACTGGGCGTGGTCGCCCGGTCACGCAGGATTGCGGATTTCACAGCCCGAGGCGGGTGACCGCGTTGTCCTCGAGCGGGTTCGCGGTGCGGATGTAGCGGTGCACGGTGCGGGGGTTGGTCCACCGGCCCTGGCGCATGATCTCGCGGTCGCTCGCCCCGCCCAGCGCGGCCTGCGTGGCGAAACCGGCGCGCAACGAGTGCCCGCCGAACAGCGTCGGGTCCAGCCCCGCGCGCTCGGCGTAGCGCTGCACCAGGTCCGCCACCGCGCGCCCGGTCATCGACGCCGACCCCAGCCGCCCGTGCCTGCTCACCGACGGGAACAGCGGGCCGCGCAGCTCGCGCTGCCGGTAGCTGTGGCAGCGGTGCACCGAGGGCTCCACGGGCTCGTCGGTCAGCATCTCCACCACGGCCGCGTGCCCGCCCCCGGCGTGCGCCTCCAGCAGGTCCACCCAGTCCGCGAACGCGCACACCGGGCACGTGGGCCTGCGCGAGCCGCGCGGCAGCACCACGCGCTGCTGGTGCTGCCCGGTCTGGTCGGTCTTGGTGATGCCGAGCCCCACGAGCAGCAACGGCTCGTCGGTGCGGGCGTCCACGTCGACCGTCACGTCCTCCAGCGTCAACCCGGCCAGCTCGCTGCGCCGCAACGCGCCCGCGAAGCCCACGAGCAGCAGCAGCGCGTCCCGCCTGCGAGCGACACCGGACGGCCAGCCAGCGGGGGGACGTTCGTCCAGCAGGGCCTCCAGGGTTTGCAGCAGGACCGGGCGCTTGCGCTTGGGCTGGGTGCGCCGAGCCCGCCGGATGCCCCGCAGGGTCAGCCGGACGACGTCGGAGCGACTGGGGGAGGGGAGGCCGTTCGCGGCGTGCACGGCGGCGATGGCGGCGGACTTGCGGTCCAGCGTCGACGGGCTGAACGCCCAGCCGCCGTCGGGGCGCAGGGTGTCCGCCGCGGTCGCGAGGTACACGGCGACGTCGAGGGGGTCGGCGGGCAGCGACGTGCGGCCCTCGGCGGCGCACCACGCCGACCAGCCGACCCAGTCGGAGCGGTAGGCGCGCAGGGTGTTGGCCGACTGGGCGGCGTGCAGGTAGGTGGCGAGGGAGGCGGCCTGGTCCTCGTCGAACCTCCTGCGGACCGCCTCGAGCTCGGCGAAGTCGACCAGGACGCCGTGGTTCACCCGGCCCAGCGCGGTGCGCACGGGCTCGGGGAGGCGGTCGTCCGTCATGTGATCGATCCTATCAGCGTTAGTGAGTTTGATTGCTTCAGTGTGGACCGAAAGTCAATAAATTTGAGTGGTGACGACCCACTCCTACAACAAAGACCAGCACAGACGGAACCCGAGGCTTCCAAGGTGTCGGGACCGGTGGCCACCTAGCCGTGGGCGACGCGGTCGGCGAAGAGGGTGCTGAGGCGGGGCAGGCGGCGCAGGAGTTCCGGGAGGGAGTCGAAGTCCCACGGGTCGCCGTCCGGTTCGGGGCTGACCATGGGTTCGTGACCGCGGGCGGCGAGCGCGGTGTCGAGGCCGTGGTACTCGCCGGTGCGCAGGCGGTAGGCGTCGCGGGCCACGTAGTCGAGGTCCTCCCAGCCCAGCGGGCCGCCCGCGGGCCAGGTGTCGGCGTCGGTGGTGGCGAGCCGACCGACCAGGTCCACGTCCGCGAGCGCGTCCGGGTCGGCGGCGATGGCGGTGAAGCGGGCGTGGCCCAGGCCCACGAGCCAGCCCAGGAAGTAGAAGAAGCCGTCGTCGGAGCAGCCGTCGAGCACGAGGTGGGCGGCTCCCCAGTGGGTCCAGGTGTCGGCGCGGCCGCGGATGTGGTCCAGCAGGACCTGGAAGTCGGCGATGTCCGGTGGGGGCAGGCTCGCGAGCTTGGTGGTGAGCCAGTCGACGCGCTCGTGCGGTTCGGTGCCGGACAGCTCGAGCAGGGTCCAGAAGGTCGCTTCGTCCATGGGGTCGACGGTAGGGGCGGGGTACGACAATTCCGGTGGTCGCGACCGGCGGCGCCACCCGGCCGATAACCCGATGGTCCGTGTCGGTGGGTCGTTCTATCCTGGTCGCAGTATGGACACGCCGCTCGCCGGGTCGCCCTTGGCTGACCTGCACAAACGCCTGCCCGAGTTGATGCTTCGCGACCAGCGCAGGCTGCAACGCCGTCTCGATGGTGCCCGGAGGGTGAAGGACCCGAAGTCGAAGCACGCGATCGCCGCGGAGATCGCCGGTGAGTTCGACGACGCCGAGCTGCGGCTGGCGCTGCGCCGCGAGGGCGTCCCCGCGATCTCCTACCCCGAAGAACTGCCGGTCAGCAAGCACAAGGACGAGATCCTCGCGCTGATCCGCGACCACCAGGTCGTGATCGTGGCCGGGGAGACGGGGTCGGGCAAGACGACCCAGCTGCCCAAGATCTGCCTGGAGCTGGGTCGCGGGGTGCGCGGGCAGATCGGGCACACGCAGCCGCGTCGGCTGGCGGCGCGGACGGTGGCCGAGCGGGTCGCGGAGGAAATGAAGACGCCGCTGGGGTCGGCGGTGGGCTACAAGGTGCGGTTCAGCGACCAGTCCGGTGAGGACACGCTGGTCAAGCTGATGACGGACGGCATCCTGCTGGCGGAGATCCAGACGGACCGCAACCTGAGCCGGTACGACACGCTGATCATCGACGAGGCGCACGAGCGCAGCCTCAACGTGGACTTCCTGCTGGGGTACCTCAAGCAGCTGCTGCCGCGTCGGCCCGACCTCAAGGTGATCATCACGTCGGCGACGATCGACCCGCAGCGGTTCTCGCGGCACTTCTCCGACGCGCCGGTGATCGAGGTGTCGGGGCGGACGTACCCGGTGGAGGTGCGGTATCGCCCGATCGTGGACCCGGACGACGAGTTCGTGGACCCGGACCGCGACCAGACCTCCGCGATCGCCGAGGCCGTGGTGGAGCTCCAGGCCGAGGGGCCGGGCGACATCCTGGTGTTCCTGTCGGGCGAGCGGGAGATCCGGGACACCGCCGAGGCGTTGACGGCGTTGGAGTTGCGGGGCACGGAGATCCTGCCGTTGTACGCGCGGTTGTCGTTCGCCGAGCAGCACCGGGTGTTCCAGGCGCACTCGGGGCGTCGGGTGGTGTTGGCGACGAACGTGGCGGAGACGTCGTTGACGGTGCCGGGCATCAAGTACGTGATCGACCCCGGCACGGCGCGGATCTCGCGGTACAGCCACCGGTTGAAGGTGCAGCGGCTGCCGATCGAGCCGGTGTCGCAGGCGTCGGCGAACCAGCGCAAGGGGCGGTGCGGCCGGGTGTCGGAGGGCATCTGCATCCGGCTGTACACCGAGGAGGACTTCGAGTCGCGGCCGGAGTTCACCGATCCGGAGATCCTGCGGACGAACCTGGCGTCGGTGATCCTGCAGATGACGTCGATCGGGTTGGGCGACATCGCCGCGTTCCCGTTCATCGACGGGCCGGACTCGCGCAACATCGCCGACGGCGTGCAGCTGCTGCACGAGCTGGGGGCGATCGACCCGGCGGAGACGGACCTGCGCAAGCGGCTCACGCCGTTGGGGCGCAAGCTGGCGCAGCTGCCGGTGGACCCGCGGTTGGCGCGGATGGTGATCGAGGCGGACCGCAACGGGTGCGTCCGCGAGGTGATGATCATCGCGGCGGCGCTGTCCATCCAGGACCCGAGGGAACGGCCGCAGGACAAGCAGCAGGTGGCGACCGAGCACCACGCGCGGTTCGCCGACCCGAACTCGGACTTCCTGTCGTTCGTGAACCTGTGGACGTACCTGAAGGACAAGCAGAAGGAGCTGTCGTCCAACCAGTTCCGCCGGATGTGCCGCTCCGAGTTCCTGAACTACCTGCGGGTGCGGGAGTGGCAGGACATCTACTCGCAGCTGCGGCAGGTGTCGAAGACGCTGGGGCTGACGGTCGGCGAGGACGTCGCTGAGCCGCAGCGGGTGCACGTCTCGCTGCTGTCGGGGCTGCTGTCGCACATCGGTGTGAAGGACGTGCCGAAGAAGGATCCCGGCAAGCGGGCGTCGACGGAGTACGTGGGCGCCCGTGGCGCGCGGTTCGCGGTGTTCCCCGGTTCGGCGCTGTTCAAGAAGCCGCCGCAGTGGGTGATGGTCGCCGAGCTGGTGGAGACCTCGCGGCTGTGGGGTCGGATCGTGGCGCGGATCGAGCCGGAGTGGGCCGAGCAGCTGGCGCCGCACCTGGTGAAGCGCAACTACAGCGAGCCGCACTGGGAGACCCGGCGCGGGTCGGTGGTGGCGTTGGAGAAGGTGACGCTGTACGGGGTGCCGGTGGTGGCGGCCCGGAAGGTCAACTACGGGCGGATCGACCCGGAGCTGTCGCGGGAGCTGTTCATCCGCCACGCCTTGGTGCAGGGCGAGTGGACGACGCACCACAAGTTCTTCCAGGCCAACCGCGCGCTGCTGGCGGAGGTGGAGGAGCTGGAGAACCGGGCCCGCCGCCGGGACATCGTGGTGGACGACGAGACGCTGTACGAGTTCTACGAGCAGCGCGTCGGGGCCGAGGTCGTGTCGGTGCGGCACTTCGACACGTGGTGGAAGAAGACCCGGCAGACCCAGCCGGACCTGCTGACGTTCACCAAGTCGATGCTGATCAACGAGCGCGCGGAGGTCAGCGAGCAGGCCTACCCGGACTCGTGGCAGCAGGGCGGGTTGTCGCTGCCGCTGTCCTACCACTTCGAGCCGGGCGCGGGCACGGACGGCGTGACGGTGCAGTTGCCGCTGCCCGCGTTGACGACGTTGGGCGACGAGGCGTTCTCGTGGCAGATCCCCGGACTGCGGCTGGACCTGGTGATCGCGTTGATCCGGTCGCTGCCCAAGCCGCTGCGGCGCAACTTCGTGCCGGTGCCGGACGTGGCGAAGGCGGTGCTGGCGCGGATCTCCACCGAGGACTCGCTGCTGGGGGCGTTGGAGCGGGAGCTGCGGGCGTTGACCGGGGTCGTGGTGCCGCGGGACGCGTGGCAGCTCGACCAGGTGCCGGACCACCTGAAGCTGACCTACCGGGTCGTGGACGAGAACAACCGCGAGCTGGCCCTGGGCAAAGACCTGGGAGTGTTGAAGAAGCAGCTGGTCAAGGAGGTGCGGGCCACCCTGACCGCGGCCGCGGCGGACGTGGAGAAGTCCGGGCTCACGACGTGGAGCTTCGGCAAGCTGCCGAAGTCCATCGAGAAGAGCCAGTCCGGGGTGGTCGTGACGGCCTACCCGACGCTGGTGGACGCCGGGGAGTCGGTGGCCATCCGAGTGGTGGACACCCCCGGTCGGCAGCGGCTCGCGATGTGGCGGGGCACGCGGCGGCTGTTGCTGCTGGCGGTGCCGTCCCCGGTGAAGGTGCTCCAGCGGACCCTGGACAACGCGGCGAAGCTGGCGCTGACCCGCAACCCGCACGGCGGGGTGGCGGCGCTGCTGGCGGACTGCATCTCCGCGGCCGTGGACCGGCTGATGACGGAGGCGGGCGGTCCGGCGTGGACCGAGGCCGGGTACGAGCGGCTGCTCAAGCACGTGCGGACGAACCTGAACGCGGCGGTGTTCGACGTCGTGGGCGAGGTGCGGAAGGTGCTGGTCGCGGCGCACGACGTGGAGCTGCGGCTGACGTCGGTGAAGGCCCCGGTGTTCGGGCCCGCGGTGGCCGACGTGAAGGCGCAACTCGCGGGGCTGGTGCACAAGGGGTTCGTGACGCAGGTGGGGGCCGCGCGGCTCGCGGACGTGACCCGGTACCTGCGGGGCATCGAGCGGCGACTGGAGAAGCTGGTCGAGAACGTGGCGCGCGACCAGGAGTGGATGGACCGCGTCCACCAGGTGCACCAGGAGTATCGGGAGTTGCGGGCGAAGGTGCCCGTGGACGAGCCGAACGAGGCGCTCGACGAGGTGCGGTGGATGATCGAGGAGCTGAGGCTGAGCTACTTCGCGCAGACCATCGGCACCCGGTACTCGGTGTCGGACAAGCGGATCTACAAGGCGCTGGACGCCGTGGTGGTGGCCTAGCCGTGGTCCGGATCGGGGCGCTCGTCCCGTTGAGTCGTCCCGGTTGGGTGGAGGCCGGTCGGCACCTGCTGGCCGGGCTTGAGCTGGGGGCGCGGGAGCGGTCGTGGGAGCTGGTGGTCCGGGACACCGCCGCCGACCCGCGCCGGGCCGAGGCGGCGGTGGAGGAGTTCGCCGCGCTGGGCGTGGCCGCGGTGGTGGGGGAGTACCACAGCGTCGTCGCCCAGGCAGCCGCCGCGCGGGCCGACGCGCTGCGGCTGCCGTTCCTGTGCTCGTCGGCGGTCCTGGACGCGCTCACCGACGGGCCGACGGAGTGGGTCGCCCGACTTCCGCCGCCGCAGTCGCGTGGGTGGCGGGTCTACGCGGAGTTCCTCCGCGGGGCGGGGCATCGCCGGGTCGCCGTGGTGACGCAGCCGAGTGTGTACTGGGCGTCCGGGGTGCGGGTGCTGCGGGAACACCTGGACGCGGTCGTCGAACTGGACGGCTCTGCGGACGAGGTGGTCGCCAGTGGCGCGACTGCGCTCCTGCTGCTGGTGGGGCACCCGGAGCCCGCGGTGTCGATCGTGGAGTCCCTCCGCCGCGACGAGCGCCTCGCGGGGTTGCTGATCGGTGCTCCGGCGGGTCAACCGGAGTTCTGGCCGACTCTGCCGGGGATCCCGTTCCTGCGGTACCTCTCCACCTTGGGGCCGCTCGGCACGCGCGTCGAAGCGGAACTGCGCGAACGGCTGGGCGAAGCGCCCTCGTTCGTGGCGTTCGAGGGCTACGACTCGATCGCGGTCCTCGCCGAGGCGCTGCGGTCGGGCGGTTCGTGGTCGGAGGTCGACGTCGAGGGCACACGCGGCCGGATCCGGTTCTCCCGCACCCCCGGCGTGTGGCAGTGGGAAGGCGCACCGGTCCAGGTCGTCGACCGTGACCCGACCGCCCCCGACCGGTTCAGGGTCCTGCACACCGGCTGAGCGCCTGCCGCAACGCCTCCTCGGGCGAGGTGGTGGCCGAGTCGATCACCAGGTGCGGCTCGGTCCACGGCTCCCACAGGTCCCGCATCCGCAGCACGTGCTCCCACTCCACGGTGTCGTGCCAGCCGGGAATGCCCCTGGCCCGGCCCTCCACCCGTTCCCGCAGCACCTGGTCGTCCGTGCACACGCACTCCACGCCGACGAACCGGCCGCCGAGGGCCTCGGTGAGCGTCCGCAGCCGGTCACGGGCCTCGCGGGTGTGGCCGGTGGCGTCGAGCACCACCGACAGCCCCAACTGCAACTGCCGCGCGGTGGCCGCGGTCACCTGCACGTCGGCGATGGGTGTGGCGTTGTCCTGGGTGAGCACGCGGAACGGCACCAGCGCGCCGAGCAGCCAGTCCATGGAGAACACCGGTGCCCGCAGGTGGCGGGCGAGCGACTCGGCCAGGGTGGACTTGCCGCAGCCGGGGATCCCGGCCACCAGCACCGCTGTCGGGTGAGCGTGCGGGTCCGTGGGGCGAAGTGCCAGGTAGGAGGCGTGCGCGCGGTCGGCGATCAGAGCTTGGAGGCGGATACGGGCATGCTCCACGCGACTACCGGTGAGGCGGACCCAGCCCAGCACGACGTCTTCCCGGAGCACGTACGCGTGACCGTGCCGCTCGGCCTCCTCGCGTGCCGCGTCGAGCAGCGCGTCCCGGTCGATCGGGACGTCGGTGGGGTCGAGTTCCGCGGCCAGGTCGGCCGCCGGGCCCTCTGGCAGGGCGGCGAAGAGGTTTCGGCAGGTCAGTGGCACGGTGGACAGGACCGCGAGTGCGGACGGGTGCGGTTCGATCACGGTGGTCAGGCTAGACGGATGGTCAGGGTGGTCCACGCGCCGAGGTGGACGCGGTCGCCGTCGGACAGCGGGTGAGGGGTGTTCGGGGGGACGGGGGTGGTCGTGTCGTTCGTGGTGGTGCCGTTGGTCGAGTTCAGGTCCACCACCGACCACCTGCCCGCGGTGCGTAGGAGGAGGGCGTGGCTGGCGGAGACGCCGGGGTCTTCCGGGGGGCCGGTGAGGTCGATGTCGGGGAAGATGCCGCGGGAGCGGCTGCGGCGGCCGATGGTGATCCTGTCGTCGTGCAGGACGAAGCGGCGTTCCGGGCAGTACAGCGGGAACTCCATGGCGTCGGCGTCCGGGCCGCCCGCCGCGACCACGCGGTCGAAGTAGGCGCGGTCGGCGGTGACGACGGCGTGCCACGTCGCCGGAGACGCGGGTGGTGGAGCGCTGGTGGCCGTGTCGAGGGAGTCGTGGCCGCACTCCTCGCAGAACCGGCCGACCTGCGGGGTGCCGCACGAGGCGCACAGCGTCGTCGGGGGTGCGGCGGGTGGCGGCTCATCCGTCGTGAGGGGAGCGCCGCAGACGTCGCAGTAGTCGTCCGTGGTGGTGTCGTGGCCCGCGGGACAGGTCGGCACGGCTCTAGCCCTTCCCGACCCGCTTGGTGACCGTCGACCGGGTGTCGAGGGTCATCTCGTCGGCGTCCTCGACCTTCGGCCGCAGCTTCACCGTTCCCGTGACGGGGTCGACCACGTCCACGACCTTGGCCAGCAGTTTCGCCGTGTCGGTGTTGCCCGACGAGGTCGCCAGCGCCACGGCACGGCCGAGTTTCGCGGTCGCGGTCTCCACGTCCCCGGCCTTGCGGGCCTCCAGGCCGTCCTGGATGACCTCCGCCAGCTCCGCCTGCCCGGTGTAGTGGGCGACCTCGCGGTTGATCCGGGTCGACAGCGCGCCGTCGTCGGTCCACACCGCCAGCACCCGGCCCTGGCCCAGGACGTCACCGCCGGGGGTGAGCAGGCTGACCCGGCCGGCGAGCATCTTGTCGCCCACTCCTGCGGGCTTGACCAGCACGCACACGTGGTAGTCGCGGCTCTCCGCGCCCCACGCGCCCGTCGGGTAGTCGCCGGTGCGGGCCCCGGACTCGACCCGCCGATCCGTCAGGTCCAGCACCGTGGGCGACACCTGCTTCACGAACTTCACCGTCGCCCCCTCCGGCGTCCACAACCGCAGCGACACCCCGCCCACAGCCTTGCCCATCGCGGTCGCGGTCATCGCCCGGAAGTCGTCGGCCAGGCCCTGCGGGTCGGCGATGATGTCCACCGTGCCGAGCATCGACTCGGCGATCTTGCGCAGCTCCTCGACCTGCCAGTCCGTGCCCACACCCCGGCAGTCGCAGGTGAAACGGCCGTTCACCGACGCGAGCGTGCGGGACAGCTGCGCGGGCGTCTCGTGCTGGTTCTGGCCGTCGGTCAACAGGATCGCGTGCTTGAGCCCACCCCGGTGGTCGGTGAGGATCCGGTCGGCGAGCGTGAGCCACCGGCCCATGGCGGTGCCGCCGTCGGCGGTCAGCCCGCGCACCACCCGCTTGGCCTCCAGCTTCGTGCGGTTGCTGGCGACGGCGAGGCCCTGGTGGGACGGGTAGACCATGCGGGCGGTGTCGGTGCCCTCGATGACCGCGAACGACACCCCGTCGCGCAACGCCTCGATCGCCGTGACGGTCGCGTGCTTGGCCGCGTTGAGCTTCGCGGGCGGGTAGCGCATCGAGCCCGAGCAGTCGACGATGATCACCTGGGCGATGTCGGCAGACGACACCGGCGCGGACGCCACCCCGCTCGCGGACACCGTGACGATCGCGTCGACCTCCCGCGCCCCCTCCGGCAGGTACTCGTTCTGGAAGACCTCGACGGCGAACTCTGCGGTCACGTCAACCCCCCACTTCGATGACGACCACGGTGATGTTGTCGTGCCCGCCCGCGCGCAGGGCGGCCTCGGTCAGCTCCCGCGCGACCCGCAGCGGGCTCACGCCGCGGGGGCGGACGTCGTCGAGGTCCTCGACCTCGGGGAAGTAGTTCCACAGCCCGTCGCTGCACAGCAGCACGATCCCGCTCTCCTCCGGGTTCAACGCCACGACGTGTGGGCTGACCTGCCCGGAGTCGCCGCCCAGCCACCGCGACAGCACGTGCGAGCGGCGGTCGTTCACGGCCTCGGCCTCGGTCAGCACCCCCTCGGCGACCAGCTGAGCGGCCCACGTGTCGTCCTTGGTGAGCCGCCGCGACGGGGTCTTCGCGCCGTCGTCGGCCAGCCAGTACGCGCGGCTGTCGCCCACCCAGCCGATCACCGCGCCCTCGCCGGTGCGCATCGCCGACACGTACGTGCACGACGGCGCCACGTCCGGCGCCTCCGGCCGGGCCAGCGCGCCCGCGGCCCGGTTCGCCGCCGCCACCGCCAGCACCGTCGCCCGTTCCGGGTCGCCGCCCTCCACCAGCGCGTCGACCAGCACGGCGTTCGCCGCGTCCACGGCCAGCTGCGACGCCTCGTCCGCCCGCTCGGAGGACGCGACCCCGTCGCACACGATCGCCGCGACACCGCGGGCGTGGACGTGGCCGAGCGCCATGGAGTCCTCGTTGCGCGGACGGCGGCGGCCGCGGTCGCTGATCCCCGCGATGCCGGGCAGCACGAACTCCATCCGGTCCCGCCCGGTCGGCTGGGACCGGCCGCACGACTCGCAGAACCCGTCCGCGTCGATGTCCGTGCTCCCGCACACGCACTGCGCGGCGGCCGTGCCGTCGGGACCGCCGACGGGGGTCGTGCGCACCAGCAGGTTGCGGCCGCACTCCTCGCAGAACCGGTCCTGGGCGCCGACGGGCGCGTCGCACTCGGGGCAGTTCGTCATGGTCACACCAGGGTCCGGGGGCGGACGGCGTTGGCTCGGTCGACGAGGGCGAAGCGTTCCTCTGGCGAGTCGGCGAGCCGCGCGAGGGTCCGGTAGTGGCGCTCCAGGCCCAGCCTCAGGCCCCGGTCCGTCAGTTCGCACCCCAGCAACTCCCCGTGCCCGTTGGCCGACGTCCCGCCACCGCTCGCCAGCCAGTCGAACGCCGCCTGGAGCACCTCGACGCTGAGCCGCGCGCGGCGGGCCACGTCGAGTTCCAGTGCGGCCAACCGGTCCGCCGCGCCCGAGATCGACGTGATCGCGGGCTCCCCACCAGCGCCGTGGTGGGCCTTGTCCGTCTGCGCCCTGATCGCCGAGACCTGCGCGGCCACGTGGTGGCTGGAGGTCTCCGGCACGGTGTGCAGCACCGCCACCGCCCGGTCGCGGGTACCGGCCTTGAGCAGCACGCGCGCCAGGCCGAACGCGGCGGAGACGTACGAGCGGTCGGTGCGCCACACCAGCTCGTAGTAGTGCGCCGCCTCGTCCAGGTCGCCCGTCGCCTCGGCGCACAGCGCGATGGCCAGCTTCGGCGCGGCCTCGCCCGGCAGCACGTCGTACACGCTCTCGAACGCCGCCCGCGCGTCGATCGGACTGCCCTCGACCAGCGCCGCGAGGCCCCGGTACCAGACCGGCCGCCAGTCGTCGGAGTCCACCAGCGACGGGTCGTCCGGGTCGAACATCGAGGTCGCGGTCAGCCCGTACAGCTCGCGGGTCGCCTCCTCGGCCTGTCCGGCGTCGATCAGCGCTCGCACGAGCTGCAACCGGACCTCCGCGGTGGTCACGGGCGCGGCCCGCAGCGCGGCGACGCGTTCGGCGGCCTCGCCGGTCGTGGCGGTCGCGAGGAACCCGGCGGCGGGGTCGGTGGCGTCGACCTGCGGCACGGGCAGCGCCGCCGCGGCGGTCGGCAGGTCCGGGTCGCGCTCCGCGCCGAAGCACCGCCGTTCCGGCGTGAACTGCCGCGACAGGCCCGGACGGGGGTTGCCGTCCTCGGCCGCCAGCACCTCCCGCAGCACGCCGGTGAGCTGCTCGGCCATCTCCTCCGCGGAGGTGAACCGCAGCTCCGGGTTGGGGTCGGTCGCGCGGTGCAGGAACCGCTTGTAGGACTCGAACCGGGCCAGCAGCGGCTCGACGGTCGGGCTCGGCAGGCTGCCCTTGAACTTGCGGCGGAAGTCGAACGAGAAGCTCATGACCGCCAGCGCGCGGCCCACGGTGTAGAGGTCGGAGGCCACCGACGGGCCGATCGTGCCGATCTCCGGGGCCTGGTAGCCGATCGTGCCGTAGATGGCGCTGCGGTTGTCGCCGATGCGCCGCACCGCGCCCAGGTCGATCAGCTTGAGCTGCTCCTCGGTCTGGATCACGTTGTCCGGCTTGAAGTCGCAGTACAGCAGGCCCACGCCGTGCAGGTAGCCCAGCGCGGGCAGGATCTCCAGCGCGTAGGCGATGGCCTGCTCCACGGGCAGCGACTCGGTGCCGCCGCCGTGGCCGCGCAGGTCCTTGATCATGTCCTTGACCGACTGGCCGCCGACGTACTCCATGACGATGTAGTCCACGAGGTCGCCGGTCTTGCGGTCGGCGTGCTGCACGAAGTTGTGGATCTTGACGATGTTCGGGTGCTCGACCTCCGCGAGGAACCGGCGCTCCGCCATCGCCGCGGCCATCGCGTCCGCGTCACCGGAGTCCAGCAGGCCCTTGAGCACCACCCACCGGTCGCTCACGGCGTGGTCCAGTGCCAGGTAGATCCAGCCGAGGCCGCCGTGCGCGAGGCAGCCGAGCACCTCGTACTGGCCGTGCAGCACCTCGCCCGGCTCCAGCTTCGGCGTGTAGGAGTAGTGGTGGCCGCACTGCGGGCAGAACCCCTCCACCCGGCCCGGCCTGCCCTCGCGGCTGCGGCCGACCTCCTTGCCGCACGCGCTGCAGAACCGCTTCGCCTCGGGCACCTCGGGGTTGGCGAGCACCGCGGACTTCGGGTCGCGGTAGGGCACGCGCGGCACCTCGACCAGGCCCGCGCCGAGCCTGCCGCGCCCCGAGGAGCGGGTGGACGCGCGGCGGCTGCGACCCGACGGGCTCACGGTGCTCGTCCACGGCGCCGTGCCCGGCCCGGTCGACGGCCCGCTGAACGCGCCGGTGCCCTCGGACCCCTGCGTGCCCCGCGTTCCTTGCGTGCCGGAGTCGACCTTGGCTGGCTGGGTCGTGGTGAACGCGCCGCTGACCGTGGTCAGGGGCGCGGAGGGGGCCTCCAGGCCGCAGTGGTCGCAGAACCCGTCCGGGTCGATCGTCCCGTCGCAGCCCGACCGTGGACACGCGCTCATCGGGCCTCCGCCAGGTCGAGCACGGCCTGCTGGTAGCGGCCGACCGCGCGGGTCGCCTCCGGCAGGTCGCACGGTGCGGTGAACAGGACGTCGCGGGCCGCGCGGTGCAACGCCGACAGGGTCGGGTGCTCGGCGTGCCCGAGCCGGGTCGCCTTCGCCCGGTACGCCTCCAACCGGCCGCGCAGCTCGGTGCGCCGGTCCAGCAGCCCGGCCAGGTTCGCCACCAGCGCCCGGCACTCCGCCAGCCCGTCCGGCACGGCGGGCAGGTCGCCGACCGCGATCTTCTCCGCCACCAGCGCCCGCAGCCGGTGCGCCTCGGCCTGGGCTTCGGCCAGGTCACGCCGGTGGGCCTCGGCCGCGGTGTGCCGGGCCACGGCGTCGGCCAGCACCTCCACGACGTGCGCGTACCCGGCCCGCATCCGCGTGACCAGCTCGTCGAGCGCGACCCGTTCGGCGATGACCGCCGGTCCGGTCAGGCCTCGTCGGGACAGGGGCACGGAGTGGCTGTCCAGCTCCACGACCGGGCCGGTCAGCAGCTCGGTCACCTCCGCGAGGTCCGCGGCCGTGGGCTTGTCGTGGCGGGCCCGCACCTCGCGGGCGTCCTCCAGCAGCCGCCGGTACGCCTCGAACCGCGCCCACAGCGCCGCCACGGCCTCGCGGTCGGCGGCGTCGAGCAGCGGGTGGCCGGGGTGGTCGTCCATGGCCAGCAGCGACTGCGCGATCCGGTCGCTCTCCGCGGCCCGCCGCGCCAGCTCCTCGTCCACCTCGTCGCGGTCCACGGGGTCAGTCCCGGTACTTCGCGACGGGTGGGGTGGCGTCGCGGTCGAGCCCGCCCAGCCACCGCTGGTGGATCGCGGTCCACGTGCCGTCGGTCCGCAGCCGCTCCAGGACGCCGTTGACGAACCGGACGAAGTCCTCGTTCGCCTTCGGCATCGCCATCCCGTACGGCTCCTGGGTGAACTGCGGGCCGACCATCTCGGTGTACGGGTCCTGCGCGGCCAGCCCGGCGAGGATCGTGTCGTCGGTCGACACCGCGTCCACCTGGCCCTGTTGCAGCATGACCAGGCAGTCCGTCCAGTTCGCCACCGACACCACGACCGGTTTGGCGGCGAGGTTCGCGACGTTGGCCAACGAGCTGGAGCCCTTCGTCGCGCACACCTTGCGGCCGCCGAGGGAGTCCGGCCCGGTGACGCCGGACCCGCGCGAGGCCAGCACCCGCTGCCCGGCCTGGTAGTAGACGGTGGAGAACGCGACCTTCTGGGCCCGCTCGCAGTTGATCGTCATCGTCCGCACGACGATGTCGACGTCGCCCTTCTCCAACGCCGGGATGCGCTCGTCGGAGGTCAGCACCTTGAACTGGATCCGGTTGGGGTCGCCGAAGATCGCCTTCGCGACCTCGCGGGCCATGTCGACGTCGAACCCCTCGATCGCCCCGGACTCGGGGTTGCGGAACCCCATCAGGTACGTGTTCTGGTCCACGCCCGCGATCAGCCGCCCGCGCGCCGCGATCGTCGCCATCGTCGTCCCGGACGGCATCGCGCCCGGCTGCGGCTGCGGGCTCTCCGGGCGCAGGCTCGCGGTCGCGTCGCACGCCGGAGCCGCCGCAGCGCTGCTGGGCGGCGCGGTCACCTCCCCGGCGTCCGCGGGCTTGGGCGCTCCGGCCGAGCCGACGGTGAAGTCCGGGGCCGAGGTCGGGACCGGCGCGCACGCGGCCGTGAACACCAGCAGCAGCAGGACCAGCAGGCGTCTCATCGGTACTCCTTGAGTCGCTGCCACAGCCCCATCACCGACGCCACCGCCGCGCCGAGCGCGAGCAGCGCCACCACGGCGACCGTGCCCGTCAGCGCGCCGCGGGCGGTCGCGACCGAGCCGGTGAACGCCGTGCGGGCCTGGGTGATGGCGGTGACCAGGTCGCGGTCGAGGTTGTCGAACGCCGCGGCCGCCCCGCCCTGGTCGTTGCTGATCGCCAGGGCGAGGGCCGTGGTGTAGTCGCCGCTGTCGTCGGCCGCGCGGATCCGTTTGTGCGCGTCCTGCCACGCCTGGAAGTTGCGCTCCGCCGAGGTCACGGCGTCGCGGACGGCCGGTTCGGTCGCGAGGGACTTGCCGCGGGCGATCAGGTCGCCCAGCTCCTTCACGACGTCGCCGTAGCGCTTCTCGTAGGCCGCGCCGCTGCCGCGCGCCACCAGCGTCAACGTCTCGTCGCCGCGGGCGGTGAGCGTGTCGATGCGGGCGCGCGCCAGGACGTCGACCTGGCTGGAGCCGTTCACGCGGCTGTCGGACACGGTGCTCGCGACCACGATGCTCGCGATGCTCACCCACAGCAGCGACACGAGCGTGAGGCCGGTCGCCACGACGAGGCCGATGTTGAACACCCGGTTCGTGCGGCGGGTGACGTAGAGCTGCGCCAGGCCGAGGGTGCCGAGCGCGACCAGGCCGAGCAGCAGCTCCGACCACGGTCCGCCGCCCGCGCTGTCCTGGTCGCGCACCACGTTCGCGGTCTCGGCGCGGTAGAGGTCCTGGGCGGCGGGCAGCAGCTGGGCGCGCATCAGGCCGGACGCCTCGCGCAGGTACGCGGCGCCGACGGGGTTGCCCTGCCGGTTGTGCGTGCGGGCGGTCTCGACCAGGCCGGTGTAGACGGGGAGCTGCCCGGACAGCGTCGTCAGCGCGGAGCCGACCTCGGGGGAGCGGGTGATCTCGCCGGTCGCGGTCGACAGCGCCGCGGCGGCCTTCGCGATGTCGGCCTCGTAGCGGGACCGCAGCTGCGGCGACTCGACCCCGCCGGAGAGGAACGCGGCCGCCGCGGTGGCGTCCGCGTCCGCCATGGACCGGTACACCTCCTGCGCGGCGAAGCTCAACGGCTCGCTGCGGGTCGCCAGCTCCTCCAACGCCGCCGAGCGGGTCTGCACGCTCAACCCGGTCAACGCCCCGACCAGCAGGCTCACCGCGACGAGCAGCAGCGCGATCAGGCTCAGCCGACCCGGTGTGCTCTTGACCAGTCCGGTCACCCGATGGGAGGTCGGCGCGGTGACCACGGTCGTCATCGGGTCCCCTTCCGCCGGTGTGTCCGCTACCACAGGCTGTCCCACAAGCGTAGATACCGCCTGGTCACCGTGGGGCCCGAACGTGATGATCCACTGGGCGGCGGCGGTCCACCAGTCCTGCGGGCCGGAGATTTCCGGTTTTCGCCCCTGCTGAGACGCGGGCACGCGGGTGATCGACGACCTGCGGGCGCCGGAACCACCGGTCACCCGTTCGGGGGAAACACGACCTGCTTACGCGCGCGCGGACCCGAGTTCGTCGCGGGCCGTCATCAACGCGAACCCCAGCAGGTTCAGGCCACGCCACGTCGACGGGGTCCGGGCGCGCTCGTCGTCGCGGCGCAGGCCGATGCCCCAGATCCGGTCCAGCGGGCTCGCCTCCACCAGCACGCGGTCGCCGGTGCCCAGCAGGTACGCCAGCAGCGCCGGGTCGGCGGCGAACTTCGCCACGTTGCCCGCCACCACGATCCCGACCCGGTGGGCGTCCCACACGGCGCTGTCGAACCCGCGCACCTGCCTGCCGAGGTTCTTCGCCTCGGCGGGCGTGCCGGCGGCCACCACGCGCTCGGCGGCCTTCTCGTCGCCGAACAGTCGCGCCTTGCCCGCCATCATGAAGTGCTCGGCGGTCGCGTAGGTCGTGCCCTCCACGGTGAACGGCGACGGGTACCACTGGCTCAGGCACTCCGCGCCCACGCCGCCCCTGGACTCCGCGCCCCAGAAGAACACGAACTCCATCGGCACACCGCGGTGCTCGGCGCGCCTGGCGTCGTCCAGGTCGCGGATCATCTCGACGTCCTCGGCGGCACCGGCAGCGGCAGCCCCGGCAGCCCGTCCATGCTGACCCCGTTGAAGTCCTTGCCCTCGCAGTACGCGCGGAACTCCTCGTCGGACTTGCGGCCGAAGTAGTCCGCGTGCAGCGTCCGCTCCTCGCGGTAGTCCATGAACGGCACGGCGAACCCGCAGGTGTCGCTGATCTGCCGCGCGGTCACCACGATGATCGCCCGCACGCCCGGCGCGTCCGCGTCGCCGAACCCGCCGATCAGCTCCTCGAAGCGCGGGTCGTCGCGGAACACCGGCACCCCCGTGCCGTGCACGCGCACGATGTTCGGCGGCCCGGTGAACGCGCACCACATGAGCGTGATGCGACCGTTCTCCCGCAGGTGGGCGATGGTCTCGGCGTGGCTGCCGCCGAAGTCGAGGTAGGCCACGGTCTGCTCGTCGAGCACCCGCAGCGACCCCGACCGGCCCTTGGGGGAGATGTTGACGAAACCGTCACCGGTCAGCGGCGCCGTGCCGGTGAAGAAGACCGGCTGCGCGTCGATGAACTCCCGCAGCCTGCCGTCGATCCGGTCGTAGATCTTGCCCATGACCTCGATTATGGTCCGAGCACCCGGTCCGACGTCGGGTTTTTCCAGACCGTGGAACTCACGCCTGCTCGAACGGCCGCGGCCGCCGGTAGCCGTGGTCGGTCATCTCGTCGAACCAGCTGTCCACGGCGTCCAGCCCGCGGTCGTCGAGCTGCCCCTCGTGCTCCAGGCGGACGCAGGCGTGGGTGAACTTCGTGATCTTCACCTCGCGTCCTCCGCGAGTCGGCCGTGCAGGTGTTCGTCGTAGCGCAGCCCGTCGCCGTACTTCGCCGCCGACCGCAGCGTGCCCTCGTTGAGGTAGCCGCACTTGAGGGCCACGCGGCAGGACGCCTCGTTGGCGACGGCGTGGTAGAGCTGCACGCGGTGCAGGCCGAGCCGCGCGAACGCCCAGTCGGTCACCACCCGCACCGCCCCGGTCGCGACCCCGCGTCCCCGCGCCCACGGCCCGACCCGGTAGCCCATCTCCGCGATCGACTGGTCCAGGTCGATCTTGTGCAGCGACACGTTGCCCAGCACCCGGCCGGTGTCCGCGTCGAGGACCGAGAACGTCGCGTGGTCGCCGTCGGACCAGTCGCCGAGCCGCTTGCACCAGTCCCGCGCGGTCGCCACGTCGACGACCGCGGGCGCGGGGTTCCAGAGCGCCGTGTCCGGGTCGCGCACCATCGCCAGCGAGTCCACGGCGTCGCGCTCGTCGGGCGGCCGCAGCAGGAGACCGCCGTAGGACAGCTCCACCGGCTCGATCGCGAGAGTCATGCCCTGATCCTGTCCTACCCCGGAAATCCGCTGAGCCGATCATGCCGTCGTCGCTACGTTCGGGCGATGGAGAAATCGATCCGAGCCATGGCCGACCTCGCGACCCCGATGGCCATCCGGGTGGCCGCCACGCTCAGCCTGGTGGAACGCGCGGGCGACACCGGGGCGACCGCGGAGCACCTCGCGACCGAGACCGGCGCCGGAGCGCCCGCCCTGCGCTGCATGCTCGACCACCTCGTGGCGGTCGGCGTCTTCACCCGCGACGAGGACCACCGCTACCGGCCCACCGACCTTGGCGCGCAGATGGCCGACGACGCCCCGGACAGCGCCAAACCGGTGCTGGACATCACCCGCGCGGGCGGACGCGCCGACCTCGCGTTCGTCGACCTGCTCGGCACGATCACCACCGGCGCCCCCGCCTACCCGCACCGGTACGGCCGCGACTTCTGGGCCGACGTGGACGCCGAACCCGCCCTGCGGCGCTCGTTCGACGCCCAGATGGAGTGGCGGTACCGCACGCACATCCCGCAGATCGTCGACCGCTTCGACTGGAGCCGGTTCCCCGAGATCGTCGACGTCGGCGGCGGCGACGGGAACGTCCTCACCGAGATCCTGCGCGCCCACCCCGCCGTGCGCGGCCGGGTCGTGGACCTGCCGCCCTCGGCCGCCGCCGCGGCCGACCGGTTCGCCGCGGCCGGGCTCGCCGACCGGGCCGAGGCCGTGCCGGGCAGCTTCTTCGACCCCCTGCCCACCGGGGCCGACGCCTACCTGCTGTCCGACATCGTGCACGACTGGGACGACGACCACGCCCGCCGAATCCTCACCGGCTGCCGCGACGCCGCCGCGCCCGGCGGCACGGTGGTCGTGATCGAGGCGGTGCGCGGACAGGGCACCGACACCGCCATGGACCTGTTCCTGCTCATGTGCTTCGGCGGCCGGGAACGCTCGGTCGACGACCTGGTCGACCTCGCCGACTCCTGCGGGCTGGACCACCGCGGCTCCACCCCGGTGTCGGACGGCCGGACGGCGCTGGAGTTCACGCCCCGCTGACCAGTCCCTCCAGCAGCGCCACCGCGTGCGCCTGGTCCGGCTGCGCGGCGATCTCGTCGCGCAGCCGCTCGGCCGCCACCCGGTAGGCCGGGTCCGCGAGCACGCCCGCGACCGCGTCCCGGATCTCCGCCGGGGTCGCGTGCTCGGCGTCCAGCGCCACCCCGACCCCCAGCGCCACGCAGCGGTCGGCGTTGTGCGGCTGGTCGGCCCCCATCGGGATCAGCACCGACGGCACGCCGTGCGCCAGCGACCCCAGGACCGTGCCGGACCCGCCGTGCGAGACGACGACGGCGCAGCGGGGGAGCACCGTGTCCTGCGGGAGGTACCGCTCGATCCGCACGTGCGGCGGTTGCGGCCCGAACTCGGCGGGGTCGATCCGGCCGCCCACCGTCACCACCAGGTGCGCGGGCAGGTCGCGCAGCCCGTCCAGCACCCGCGTGAACAGGTCGCCGGACTCGGTGTTGAAGATCGTCCCGAGGGTGAAGTACACGGTCGGCACGTCGTCGGGGACCGCGATCGGCTCGGGCCGCTCGCCGCGGACCCGGAACGAGAACGCCGTCGACGGCAGCGGGTGGGCCGGATCGCGGAACGACGGCGGGAACGGCACCAGCACCAAGTGCCTGCTCAGCATCGTGAGTTCCGGGTCCGGCGGCAGCCCGTGCACGGCCCGCAGCTCGTTCAACGGCTCGGCCACCACCTCCGGGCGCAGGAACGACCCGGACGCGATGACCAGCACCGACACGTGCGGAACCCCCGCCCGCTCGGCCGCGACCATCGCCCCGAAGTCCATCTCGTCGCACACCACGACGTCCGGCCGCCACGCCGCGATCAACTCCAGCAGGTCCGCCGCCCGCACCGGCGCGGTCTTCCGGGCGAACCCCTCACGCACGTCGTACTGCTCGCGTTCGCGGTCCAACGGCAGCAGCGGCATCCGCTCCGTGGACGACCACGGCTCCGGCCCCGACGGGAACGCCTCGAACCTGGCCGCCTCGATCGTCGACACCATCGCGGGCGACCCCGTGCACGCCACGACGTGCCCCGCGTCCGCCACCGCCCGCGCGACCGGCACCATCGGCTGGAAGTGCCCGTTGCCCCCGACGAAGCTGAACAACACCCTCATCGCACGTGCTCCAATGCCTTTTCCACGACGGCCATCATTGCGGCCCACTCGTTCTCGCCGCGCTCCACGGCACCCCCATAAGATCACCCATGCCCGTGACGAACCCCTGGCTGGCAGGCCCAGGCACCCGACCAGCGCCTCGACCACGACCGCCTCTCCGAACGAATCCTCAACCTGCTGTCGTCGCAGAACATGTGCGTCCTGGCCACCACCGGCCCGAACGGCCCGCTCGCGACGCCTGTGCGCTACCACCACCTCGACTTCACCCTCATGATCACCGTCGCGCCCCGCTCGCCCAAGATGCGCAACATCGCCGCCGACCCCCGCGTGTCCGTCGGGATCTTCGCGCCGCTGGTCGGCCAGGCCAGCAGTCGCGGTGCGCAGGTCTTCGGCCGGGCGCGGGTCCTCACCCCCGATGACGAGGACTACGAGCACCACTGGACGGCGTTCCGCTGGCAGTCCGACCACGTGGAGCGCTCGTTGCCGCTGGACGAGCCGCCGTCCGGGCCGTTGCTGGTGATCGCGGCGGACCGTGTCGTCTACACCGAGCACTGGCTGCGTCGGGAAGGCTTCTCGCCCCGTCAGTTCTGGCGGCCGCGCGCGGACTGAGCGCGTTACCTTCCCGCTCCGACTCCCGTCATACCGACGACGACCACGTCGCTGAACGGGAGAACGAGAGTGCTGACGAACATCATGTACGTGACGGTCTACGTCACCGACCAGGACCGGGCCCTGGAGTTCTACACCGAGCGCCTGGGCCTGGAGAAGCGGATCGATCACCGGAGCCCCGATGGCCGGTTTCTCACGGTGGGCGCGCCCGGCACGCAGGTCGAGATCGTCCTGTGGCCGCACGCGCCCGCCGCGGGGCAGCCCGCGCGGGTGGTGCCGGGGGCCACGCCCGGACCGCTGTTCCTCGAGTTCGACGACCTGAGGAAGGACTTCGAGGTCCTGCGCGACCGCGGTGTGGTGTTCGACCAGGACGAACCGGTGGACTACCCGTTCGGCGTCCGGGTCGAGGCGGTGGACCCGGACGGCAACCGGCTGTCGCTGCGCCAGCGGCGCTGACCCGAGGAGGGTGAGGAGGATGTCCGACCCGGTGGCAGAGGCGTTCGAGGCGCAGCGGGACCGGCTGCGCGCGGTCGCCTACCGCGTCCTCGGATCGCACGCGGACGCCGAGGACGCGGTGCAGGAGGCGTGGCTGCGGCTCGCCCGCCAGAACTCGACGACCATCGGGAACCTGGCGGGCTGGCTGACCACCGTGGTCGGCCGGATCAGCCTGGACGTCCTGCGCTCCCGCCGCGCGCACCCCGAGACGCCGGACGGGCTGTCGGAGTTCGTGGTGACCGTCGACGACACCGCCCCACCGGACGAGCAGGTCGAACTGGCCGACTCGGTCGGGCTCGCGCTGCTCGTCGTCCTGGACTCGCTCGGACCGGACGAGCGGCTGGCGTTCGTCCTGCACGACCTGTTCGCGGTGCCGTTCGCCGAGATCGGCCGGATCCTCGGCAAGTCGGCCGACGCCACCAAGATGATCGCCAGCCGCGCTCGCCGGAAGGTGCGGGCCACCGACCGGCCCACCGCCGTGCGAGGACACCGGGAGGTGGTCCACGCCTTCCGCGCGGCGGTGGTCGACGGCGACTTCGAGGCGCTGCTGCGGGTGCTGCACCCCGACGTGGAGCTGACCGTCGACACACCGGGAGGGGTCGTCGTCACGCTCGGGGCGACCGCCGTCGCCACCGGGGCGCGGTCGTTCGGCGGCGCGACCGTCGCCCGCTACCAGGCGGTGCTCGTCGACGGGCGTCCCGGCTACCTGGCCTGGCGCGCGGACGGGACACCGATCTCGCTCGCGTCGTTCACGGTCGCCGACGGGCGGATCACCGCCATCGCGATCCTGGCCGACCCGGCCCGGCTCGCGGCGCTGAGCCTCATCCCGTGAACTCCTCGACGAACGACACCTCGCCGCCGCGGTTGGCCTCGTGCACGAACGCCCGCAGCGTCTCGCTCCCGGCGAGGCGCTCGGCGATGTCGCCCACCACGACCAGCCTCATCCGGTACTGGGTGAACTTGCCGAGGATCCCGCCCGCCACCCGCGTGCCCAACGTCCAGAACGCCTCGTCGAGCCGCCGCACGGGCACCACGACGGTCTGCGCGTCGGTCGACCAGGCCTCGCCGATCACGTCCACGGCGTCCTGCTCCGTGCGCAACCGCGGCCCGTCGGCGGGCAGCACCAGCACCCCGCTCATCGCAGGAACTCCAGCACCGCGCGCGCCTGACCCTGGACCAGGTGCCCGACACCGGGCAGCACCCGGACGTCGGCGTGCGGCACGGTCGACGCCAAGCGCCGCACCGTCTCCGCGGAGGAGATCATCACGTCCCGATCGCCCACCACGACCAGCGTCGGCATCGTCAACCGCGTCAGGGTGGCGTCGTCGAACACCGGGATCTCGACCCGCGGCCGGAAGTGCCGGAAGGTCGCGGCGATGGCGTCCCGCATAGGCCCGAGGTCGGCACCGGTCACGATGCCGACGACCCGCCGCCGACCCCACGCGCCCAGCGCGAACAGCGGCAACGCCTTGACCATCCACCCGGACGTCCGCCGTCCGATCCCGCCCGGCGCGAGCAACGCCAGCTTCACGACCCGGTCGGGTCGCCTGGTCGCGCAGTCGATGGCCAGCCATCCGCCCAGCGACATACCCAGCACCGCGGCCCGCTCCAGGCCCAAGCCGTCGAACACGTCGTCCAGCCACCGCTCGTGCTCGTCGGACCCCAACTCGGGCCGGGTCGGCGCGCTCAGACCGGGTTCGCCGATCAGGTCGACGGAGTAGACCCGCAGGTGCGGAGCCCACACCGCGATGTCGGCCAGCCACGTGGTGGGGGTTGCGCCCGGACCCGGGCGGGCGGCCCCCCGCGGCCACACGCCCCGCCCCCCGGGCCCCCCCCAACACGCCCCCCCCCGGGGGGGGCGCACCCGGGGAGAAAA
>NZ_JBHYHC010000076.1:0-822 GCF_042738955.1 Umezawaea sp. NPDC059074 | reverse complement strand
CTCCAGGTCGACGTAGCCCAGCACGGTGTACCCGTACTTGACCCACCAGCCCGGCTCCAAGCCGTCCCGGCCCCCCACCACCCCCCAGCCCCGCGCCACCACCCCCCCCCCCCGCACCCCCCCCCCCCCCCGCCCCACCCCCCCCCGGACCGCTGGCCACCACGAACGTCTCGCCCGAGCGGGTGGGCAGCACGAGCCGCTCCGCGTCGACCGGCCAGCGGTCGAGCTGGCCGCGGTAGTGCTCGCGCACGGCCTGACCACCCGCGGCCGTGCGGTAGATGTCGTTCATCGGTCTTCCCCCGTGAGCCTGTCGATGACCTTGAGCAGTTCCGCCGTCGTGTCCGCGCTGCCCAGCACGATGATCTTCAGGCTGGCGCGCGCCTGGTCGTGCAGGGCTTCGACGCGCAGCGGACCGTCGTCCCCGCGTGGACCGTTGGTCACCGCTTGCAGGGTCGTGACGAGCCGGGCGGCCTCGTGCGCGTCGATCCCGTCGACCCGGACCACGCTCGACACCTCGACGTGGCGCGGCGGTGTCGGCGTCGACTCCTGGCCGATCAGCGCGTCGAGGTCCTCGCGGGCGATCCGGTACTGCTTGCCGATCCGGACCGCCTTCAACCGGCCGTCGCGCACGTAGTTGCGCACGGTGCGGACGTGCAGGCCGAGCTTCTCGGCGACCTGCTCGACGGAGTACAGCTCTGCGGACATGTTCCCCAAAGTACCCCATCGGTCCCTTTGAAGGGAACTTTAGGGAACTAAGTGCGCGCACGCCGAAGCGGGCGGGGCGGGTCAGGCCCCGCCGCGTGGGGGGGGGCTGGGGGAGTT
>NZ_JBHYHC010000075.1:24345-43835 GCF_042738955.1 Umezawaea sp. NPDC059074 | reverse complement strand
GGGTCGCTCCTCGACCCGGCCACGGCCGAAGCCCTGCGCTTGAGCGCGTTGCTGGAAGTCGCGGCGAGAGCCGTGGAGTTGCAGGACCGGGCCGACGAGGTGATCCGCTCGTGCGGCCTGCCGGGCGAGACACCGGGCACGGTGGCCCGCAGGGGCCGCGCGGTGGCGGGCGAGTACGGCCGCCTGTCCGGCTGGGCCGAAGACCTGGCAGCGGACGCGAGATCCGACTCGGTGCCGTGGAGAGTCGCCGCGTTGGTGCGCTACCACTTGGGGATGCTGGACCTGGCGCTGAAACTGGCATTCCCGCGGTACCGCACCGAGAGGCTGGAATGGCGGAGGCGGGCGTTGACCGGGTTGGGGGACCCGGCTCGGGCACTACGCGAGCTCGAAGCGGTGCTGCGGAAGCGGGTGGAGGAGTTGGACGAGGAGTGAGGGGCGGGTCCGCCGGGCCGGGGGCTTGGGTGTCAACGGTCCGTTCGGCGACTAGGGGTGAAGTGGACTCGGCTTCGCGGGCCGGGTGAACGGCCCGTTCGAGGCCAGGCGGCGGTGGTGCGGATGCTGCCGGGTGAACGGTCCGTTCGGCGAATGAGGCGGCGAGCAGCCGAGGGTTGATCGGTGTGAACGGTCCGTTCGGTCGTTGGGCGCCGCTTGGGTTGCCTTGGGGGCGGGGTGAACGGTCCGCTCGGACGCAGAGCGCCGGTTGGTTGCCTTGTGAGCTGGCGAACGGTCCGTTCAGCGAATGTCGGGCGAGCAGCCCACGAGGTTGAGCGGTGTGAACGGTCCATTCAGCTCCACAGGCCCGGCCGAGATGGGGCGAGGGCTGGGTGAAAGGTCCGCTCGGCGCGTGAAGTCTCACGCAGCAAGGGCCGCAGCCTGGGTGAACGGTCCGTTCGGCTGGTGGGGCAGCGTGGGCCAGCGCTTCGCCTGCTGGGTGGCGTGTGGTGGGGCTGGGTGAACGGTCCGTTCGAGGCGAGATTGCGGTGGGTGGCTTGGATGCCGCCGGGGTGAACGGTCCGTTCGGTCGTTGAGTGCTGCTTGGTTTGCCTTGCGGGCCGGGTGAACGGTCCGTTCGGCGTGGGTTGCCGATGGTTATCGGTCCAGTTGGGTGAGGAATTCGATGTTGGTGCGGGTTTTGCGAAGGCCGTCCAACAGGACCTCGATGGACTGTTGGCTGTCTCGGCTGTCCAAGGCGCGGCGTAGTTTGCGGGTTACGGCCAGTTCTTCCGGTGACAGCAGGAGTTCTTCCTTGCGGGTGCCGGACTGTTCCACGTCCACCGCGGGGAAGATGCGTTTTCCGGCGATGCGGCGGTCGAGTTTCAGTTCGGCGTTGCCGGTGCCCTTGTACTCCTCGAAGATCAGGGTGTCGCCCGCGGAACCGGTCTCCACCAACGCCGTGGCGAAGATGGTGAGTGAGCCGCCGTCCTCGATGTTGCGGGCCGCGCCGAGGAACTTCTTGGGTGGTAGCAGGGCGCTGGAGTCGACGCCGCCGGACAGGATGCGACCGGACGCGGGGGCGGCGAGGTTGTAGGCCCTCCCCAGGCGCGTGAGGGAGTCGAGCAGCACGACGACGTCGTGGCCGTCCTCCACCAGGCGCTTGGCGCGTTCGATCGCGAGTTCGGCGATGGCCACGTGGTCGGCGGGGGACTGGTCGAACGTGGACGCGATCACCTCGCCGGGGACGGTGCGCCGCATGTCGGTGACCTCCTCCGGGCGTTCGCCGACCAGCACGACCATCAGGTGGCACTCGGGGTTGTTCTTGCCGATCGCGTGCGCGATGGCTTGCAGCACCGAGGTTTTCCCCGCTTTCGGCGGGGCGACGACCAGGGCGCGCTGGCCCTTGCCGACGGGCATCAGCAGGTCGATCACGCGGGTCGTCAGGAGGTGCGGAGCGGTTTCCAGGCGGAGCCGCTCGGTGGGGTGGATCGGCACCAGGTCGACGAAGTTCTTGCGGGACGACGACTTCGCGCTGTCGCCGCCGTTGACGGTGTCCACTCTGGCCAGTTGGAGCGACTTCTGCCGAGGGGTGCGCGCGGCACCGGTGACGAGGTCGCCGCGGCGCAGGCCGTGCTTGTGCGCGAGCTGCGTGGAGATGACGGGGTCCTTGGGGCCGGGCAGGTAGCCGGACGTGCGCAGGAACGTGGAGTTCCCCCGCACGTCGACGACGCCGGACACGGGGACGAGTTGTTCGACCACCACGGGAACGGGGTCGCGGAGCAGGGTTGACGTCATGGAAAAGTCCTTTCGGGGCAACGGGAAACGTTGCGTTCCGCGACGAATGCGCGGGAGAGGGCCACGACGGGAGGTCGTGGATACAAAGGCCGCAGAAGACCTGGGGCCTGAGGGGAAATCCTGCGGGAGGCTTCGCCATCATCCGCGGAGATTGTGGCCAATGGTAGGCCAACGATCAGAACACCGCAACAGGTCTTCCGGAGACCCACATCACCGAACGTCCGGGCTTGCGAGTCTATTCCCAACGAGGGGGGGTGCCGACGGCCCAAGTCGGCACCCCCCGACGGGCTAGTCCGTGCCGCGGTGCAGGGGCCGCCTGCCGTGCGGCTGCTTGGGCGCGTCGCGGTGCGGCACCGGCGGGATCGGCACCGTGAGGTCCTTGCCCGCCTCGACGACGATGGGCTCGCCGTGGTGCTCCGTCCGGAACGGGCCGCCCGACACGATGCGGTAGGTCGCCGACGTGCGGCCGATCTCCACGGACAGCCGGGTCTCGCGCACGTACATGCGGAACGCCAGCCGGTTCAGCGCCGGGGGCAGGCGCGGGGCGAACGTGACGTGGCCGCCGTGGTCGCGCATCCCGCCGAACCCGGCCACGACCCCGTTCCACGCGCCCGCGAGCGACGCCATGTGGAGTCCGTTGTGGACGTTGTCGTGCAGGTCGTGCAGGTCCGTGAACGCCGCTTCGGCGAGGTAGTCGTAGGCCAGGTCCAGGTGCCCGACCTCGGCCGCCAGCACCGCCTGCGTGCTCGCCGACAACGACGAGTCGCGCACGGTCCTCGCCTCGTAGTAGGCGAAGTTGCGGGCCTTCTGCTCGGCGGTGAACGCGTCGCCGCGCAGGTGCATCGCCAGCACCAGGTCCGCCTGCTTCACGACCTGCGCCCGGTACAGCCCGAAGTACGGGTAGTGCAGCAGCAGCGGGTACTTCTCCGGCGGGGTGCCCTCGAAGTCCCACTCCGCGTGCTCGGTGAAGTCCTCGGACTGCTGGTGCACGCCCAGCAGGGAGTCGAACGGCAGCACCACGTGCTCGGCCGCGTCCCGCCAGGCCGCGATCTCCTCGACGTCCACGCCGAGCCGCTCGGCCACGTCCGTGTGCCGCTCGCAGGAGGCGATGGCCGCGCGCAGGTTCCGCTGGGCGATCAGGTTCGTGTAGACGTTGTTGTCCACGATCGCGGAGTACTCGTCCGGGCCGGTCACGCCGTCGATCCGGAAGCCGCCGCGCTGGTCGTGGTGCCCGAGGGACAGCCACAGCCTGGCCGTCTCCACGAGCAGTTCGACGCCGGACTCGCGTTCGAACTCCCGGTCGCCGGTCGCGTCCACGTACTGGGCCGTGGCGTAGGCGACGTCACCGGACACGTGCATGGCGGCCGTGCCCGCGGGCCAGTAGGCCGAGCACTCCGCGCCGTTGATCGACCGCCACGGGAACGACGCCCCGCGCAGGCCCAGCACCTCGGCGCGCTCCTTCGCCTTGCCCAGCGTCGAGTGCCGCCACCGCAGCGCGTCCCGCGCCGCCTCGGGGACGGTGTAGGTCAACACGGGCAGGACGAACGTCTCCGTGTCCCAGAAGGCGTGGCCGTCGTAGCCGGGACCGGTGAGGCCCTTGCCGGGGATGGCCCGCGACTCGCCGCGCGCCCCCGCCTGGAGGATGTGGAACAGCGCGAAGCGCACGGCCTGCTGGAGGCCCTCGTCGCCGTCCACGTGGATGTCCGCCACGTCCCAGAAGTCGTCCAGGTACCGGCGCTGCTCGGCCAGCAGGCCTTCCCAGCCGGTCTGCCGGGCGCCCGCCAGCGCGGCCTCCACCTGGGCCCGCAGCGCGGGCACGGAACGCTGCCCGGACCACCCGTAGCCGAGGTACTTGGTGAGGCGCAGCGTCTGGCCCGCCTTCACGTCCGCGGCGACGGTGAACCGGGCCAGGTCGTCCTCGACGTGGATGTCGGAGCGCATCCCGTCGTCGACCTCGATCTCGTGGTCCATGCCCGCCGCCATCCGCAGCCCGGACGTGCGCGCGTGGTGCGCCAGCACGGCCCGGCCCCCGTCGGCGTAGCCGAAATCGGCCACGAGGGGGTTCGACAGCGCCACGGCGACCCGCGGGTCGCTCTCGCCGTGCTCCACCGGCTCGTTGGCCAGCAGGTCGGACTGCACGACCAGTTGCGTGTCCTCGGCGACCTCCACCTCGTAGCGGATGGCGGCCACCGCGCGCTGGGTGAACGACACGAGCCGCTCGCTGGTCACCACCAGGCGCTTGCCGGTCGGCGACACCCACTCGGTGCGCCTGCGCAGGGTGCCGGCGCGGAAGTCCAGCACCCGCTCGTGCTCCACGGCGCGGCCGTACCGCATGTCCAGCGGCTCGTCCTCGACCAGCAGTCGGATGATCTTGCCGTCGGTGACGTTGACGATCGTCTGCCCGGCCTCCGGGTAGCCGTACCCCGATTCGCCGTAGGCGAGCGGGTGCTCCTCGTGGAAGCCGTTCAGGTACGTGCCGGGCAGCCCGCGCGGCTCGCCCTCGTCGAGGGTGCCGCGCAGGCCGATGTGGCCGTTGGACAGGGCGAACGTCGACTCCGTCCGACGCAGCTGGTCCACGGCGAGGCCGGTCCAGCGCAGGTGCCACGGCTCGACCGAGTACCCGCTCACCGGGCGGCCAGCAGGTCGGCGAGGTCGGCCACGACGACGTCCGCGCCGTGCTCGATCAAGGCGTCGGCCTGGTTGCCGCGGTTCACGCCCACGACGTGGCCGAAGTCGCCCGCCCGGCCCGCCTCGACGCCCGCCAGCGCGTCCTCGAACACGGCGGCCGCCGCGGGCTCCACGCCCAGCGCCTTCGCGCCCGCCAGGAACGAGTCCGGCGCGGGTTTGCCCCGCAGCCCGTCGCGGGTGAGCACCAGCCCGTCGATCCGGACGTCCACGAACGGCGTCAGGCCCGCCTTCTCCAGGACCAGCTCGCCGTTGGCCGACGCCGTGACGACGCCGATCGGCAGGCCCGCCGCCCGCACGGCCTCCAGGTACCGCACCGAACCGGGGTAGGGCGTGACACCGTCCCGGTCGATGATCGACTCCAGCAGGCGGTTCTTGAGGTTGCCCACGGCGTGGACGCTGCCGTGACCGGGATCATCGTCCGGGTCGCCCTTCGGCAGGTCGATCTTCCGCGACTCGAGGAACTCCCGCACGCCCTCGTAGCGCGGCCTGCCGTCGACGAACCTCAGGTAGTCGGACTCGGTGAACGGCGAGAACCCGTCACCGTCGCGCTCCCGCAGCAGGTCGTCGAACGTCTGCTTCCACGCCCGCTGGTGCACGGCCGCGGTGCTGGTCAGCACCCCGTCCAGGTCGAACAGCACCGCGGTGATCCCGGCGGGCAACCCCACGGCGGAGGCTCCCTGCCCGCTCATGACACCGGCGACCTTGGCCGTGACGACTTCGCCCTCGCTTGACACTCCCGCGCCCCTCCGTCGACAACAGCTCCGCCCGGTCTACCCGACCGGTGGCAGCTTGAACCACCATGGTCCTCAGCAAACCGGACCGAGGTCGATCCCGCTCAGGTAGTCCCGGCGCTCGTCGGGTTCGAGGTCGCCCACGACGCCGCACAGCGAGCGGGCCCACTCGTCGGGGCCGGTGCCCAGCAGGACGATCGCGCCGTCGTCGGTCACGGCGAGCGCCGAGTCCGCGCCCACGCCGACGACCCCGCTCGCCACGAGGAACGGGTCGACCGGGGTGAGGGAGTGGTTGTCGAACTCGCCGATCAGCGCGCCGCTCGCCCGGTCCCACACGAGCAGGCGCGTGCCCCCGGAGTAGTCGCGGCTGGGGATCACCTGCTGGAGCACGACGTCGCCGCCCGCCGCGAACGCCAGGACGTTGCCCGCGGCCCCGCTCCCCGGACCGCCCCGCAGCGGGGTGCGCCCGCCCGTGGTCACGTCCACGACCTCGTTGTCGAACGCGACGAACCGGCCGTCGTCGCTGACCGCCAGCCCGCCGAGGGCGCTGTCGACCCGGAGGTCCCCGACGAGGTCCGCGCCCGACGTCCAGCTCGTCAGGCGGTCGCCGCCGGTCTTCGCCGACTCCAGCACCGCCACCGAGCGGCCCGGCACGGTCACCTGCACGCCGCCGCCGACGGTCGCGGCGACCTCGCGCGTCCGGTCGCCCCCGACGGCGGTGACCGGGCCCGTCGGGTCGACCACCACCGCCACCCCGCCGAGCTGCCGGGTGAACGCGCGGGCGACCTCGACCGGATCCCCGCCGACGGGCTCGGACGCCAGTTCGCGCTGGGACTCGGACTCCCGGACCACGAGCCGGTCGCCGTCGCGGATCGCGAACCTCGTGCCGTCGGGGCTGAACCCGACGAGCTCGCCGTCGAGCGGCCCGGACGCGGGGAACCGGCCGAGGACCCGGCGTTCGGCCACCCGCCACAGCTCGGCCGTCCCCGCCCTGACCACCAGCAGCCACCGCCCGTCCGGGCTCGGCGTGAGGCGCGGCGACTCCACCTTTCCTGGTGCCGGAGCCGGGGCCAGGACGTGGAACCGCAGGTCGACCCGCGGCATCAGGGTGGCCACGTTGCCGTGGGCGTCGACCGCCGCGACCACCGACCCGTCGCGGGAGAGGGAGATCCCGGAGATCACGTCCGGCAGCTCGGCGAGCATCTCGACCGGCGTGGAGTCCGGGCCCAGCAGGACGAGCTGCCCGTTGTCGTCCCCGCGCACGCGGGTGCTCCCGTCTGCGGAGCCCACCTCGGTGCCCGCCGGGGGAGGGCCGCCCGGCGGCCCGTCGCCGGACGAGAGGCGCTGCCGGGTGGCGACGGCCCACGTCTCGGTCGACCCGATCGTGATCACCGTCAGCGTCGTGCCGTCGTCGCCGAACCTGAGCGACGGGCCGAAGCGGTCGGAGTTGTCCGGCGCCTCGCCCAGCGGCCCGAGTTCGCGGCCGCTCGCCACGTCCCACAGCCGGACCTCGCCGGTCCAGCGCGAGCCCACCGCGAGCACCGAGCCGTCCGGGCTGAGCGCCACGGTCCCCGCCCGGCCCGTGTCGTCGCCCGTGTTGCCCGCCACCCCGCCGAGCGCGGGCTCCTGCACCACGTGGCGCACCCGGTGCCGGTTGCGGTCGAGGGACCGCAGCACGCTCTGCCGCGACTGCTCGGCCGCCGGTGCCAGCCGGTACGCGGCCAGCGACAGGCGCGCCGACAGCAGCGGGTCGCGGTCGGCCAACGCGTCCGCCTCCGCGGCGAGCGCGCGGGCGTTCGCCGCGACGGTCTGCCGCACGGCCTCGTCGCGCTGCCGGACGGCGAACAGCCCCAGCACGGCCGAGACGACCAGCAGCACGACGAGGGTCGCGACGGCGCCCGCGCGGACCCGGTTCGCCACGCGGTGCTGGACGATGTCGACGCTGTCCAGGTCGTCCGGCGCGACGCCGTGGACGGGCGAGGCGATCTTGCACACCGCGGCCCGGAACTCGGCGTTGCGCAAGGACAGCGCGGTGTCCCTGCGGGCCCCGTCCAGGCGCACCCACAGCGGCTCGTCGGTGAACCACCCGCCGAGCAGCCGGGGCAGGGCCGTCGTGACCTCCCAGTCGAAGTCCCCGGCCTCCTCGTCCCACGCGACCTCGCCGTCGGTCACCACGATCAGGAACGTGCTCGGGTCGGTCCGGCGCCTGCGGAACTCGACCTCCTTGGCCACCCACCGCGACGCGGCCGATTCCGGGGAGGCCACCAGGACGAAGAACCGCGACCCGCGCAGCCCCTCCTCGATGCTCGCCCAGAGCCGGGGAGTCGCCGACAGGCTGGTGTCGTCGCGGAACACCCGCAGGGCCCGCACCCGGTACCAGGGCTTGGCCAGGCGGTGCAGGCCGTGCTGGAGCGCGACGGCCACCGGGCGGTCCGCCGCGTGGCTGTAGGAGATGAAGACGTCGTGCCCGGACTGGTGCGTCGCCATGGCCGGATCCCGTCGGCTGCCGAACCCCCGAGCATAGGGCAGAACCGGTGCCCGCCAAGGCTTTCCGGGTCAGGTCGAGGAGTCGGTCTTGACCATGCCGAGCGCGATGTCGGCCAGCATGTCCTCCTGGCCGCCGACCAGTCCGCGCCCGCCCGCCTGGAGCAGGAGCGCCCGGACGTCCACGCCGTAGGTGGCCGCCGCGGCCTCGGCGTGGCGCAGGAAGCTGGAGTACACGCCCGCGTAGCCGAGGGTCAGGGTCTCGCGGTCCACCCGCACCGGCCGGTCCTGGAGCGGGCGCACCAGGTCGTCGGCGGCGTCCTGCAACGCGAACAGGTCGCAGCCGTGGTCCCAGCCCTCCAGGGTGGCCACGGCGATGAACGGCTCGATCGGGCAGTTGCCCGCGCCGGCCCCGTGCCCCGCCAGCGAGGCGTCCACGCGGGTCGCGCCCTCCTCGGCCGCGGCCAGCGAGTTGGCGACCGACAGGGACAGGTTCTCGTGGGCGTGGACGCCGATCTCGGTGGCGGGGTCCAGCACCTCGCGGTAGGCCCGGACCCGGTCGCGCACGCCGGTGACGGTCAGCCTGCCGCCCGAGTCGGTCACGTACACGCAGTGCGCGCCGTAGGACTCCATCAGCTTCGCCTGGCGGGCCAGTTCGGCAGGCCGGGCCAGGTGGCTCATCATCAGGAAGCCCGCGACGTCCATGCCCAGCGAGCGCGCGGTGTCGATGTGCTGCGCGGCGACGTCGGCCTCGGTGCAGTGGGTCGCCACGCGGACCGAGCGGACCCCCATGGCGTGGGCGCGGCGCAGGTCCGCGACCGTGCCGATGCCGGGGAGCAGCAGGGTCGTGAGGCGGGCCGTGGAGACGACCTCCGCCACCGCCTCGATCCACTCCCAGTCGGTGTTGCTGCCGGGGCCGTAGACGAGGCTGCCGCCGGAGAGGCCGTCGCCGTGGGCGACCTCGATGGCGTCCACGCCCGCCGCGTCCAGCGCGGCGGCGATCTCGGCCGCCTTGGCCGGGCTGATCCGGTGGCGGGTGGCGTGCATGCCGTCCCGCAGGGTCACGTCCTGGATGTACAGCCTCCTGGTCACCGGGTCGCCTCCGCGATGCGTTCGGCCACCCGCAGGGCGGCCGAGGTCATGATGTCGAGGTTCCCCGCGTACGCCGGGAGGTAGTGGGCCGCGCCCTCCACCTCCAGGAACACGCTCACCCGGTGCGTCACGCGGCGGTCGCCCACGAGCGTGTGCACGGGCCCGTCGACGGGGGTGACCTGGACCGGGCGCTTGAGGCGGTAGCCGGGGACGTAGGTCGAGACCTCCTTGACCATCCGCTCCACCGCGTGCGTCACGGCGGCTTGGTCGGGGTCCTCCACGAGGCAGAACACCGTGTCGCGCATGACCAGCGGCGGCTCGGCGGGGTTGAGGACGATGACCGCCTTGCCGCGGGAGGCCCCGCCGACCGACTCGATCGCGGCGGCCGTGGTCTCGGTGAACTCGTCGATGTTCGCGCGGGTGCCGGGACCGGCCGACTTGGACGCGATGGAGGCGACGATCTCCGCGTAGGGCACGGGGGTCACGCCCGCGACGGCCGCCACCACAGGGATGGTCGCCTGGCCGCCGCAGGTGACCATGTTGAGGTTCGGGGCGGTCAGGTGCTCCTCCAGGTTCACCGCGGGCACGACGAACGGGCCGATGGCCGCCGGGGTGAGGTCGACCAGGCGGACGCCGAACGGGGCCAGCGCGGCGGCGTTGGCGTGGTGCGCCTTGGCGGACGTGGCGTCGAAGACGATCCGCACGTCCTGGAAGTCCGGCATCCGCAGCAGGCCCTCCACGCCGTCGGACGTGGTCGGGACGCCGAACCTGGCCGCCCGCGCGAGGCCGTCGGAGTCGGGGTCGATGCCGACCAGCGCGGCCATCTCCAGGTCGCTGCGCAGCACCTTGACCATCAGGTCGGTGCCGATGTTGCCCGACCCGATCACGGCGACCTTCACGACGCGCCTCCGGTGAACAGGGCGGCCACGTCGCCCAGACCGCTGATGTGCGCCCGGAAGTGGTCGCCGGGGGCCACCGGCACCATCGGGCCCAGCGCGCCGGAGAGGACCACCTCGCCCGCGCGCAGCGGACGGCCGCGGTCGCGGGCGGTCCTGGCCAGCCAGGCGACGGCCAGCAGCGGATCGCCCAGGCAGTCCGCGCCCGTCCCCTTGGACACGACCTCGTCGCCGCGGGTCATCGTCATGGCGCACGACGTGAGGTCGGTCAGCGGGACGGGTTCCGACCCCAGCACGAAGAGGCCGGACGAGGCGTTGTCGGCGACCGTGTCGACGATGCGGATGTCCCAGTCCGCCACCCGGCTGTCCACGATCTCCAACGCCGCCACGACGTGGCCGGTCGCCGCGGCGACCTCCTCCGGGCCGATCTCGGCACCGGTGAGGTCGTGGGCCAGGACGAAGGCGACCTCGGCCTCGATCTTCGGCTGCATCAGGCGGGTGACGTCCACGGGCACGCCCTCCGGGCACACCATGTCGTCCAGCAGGAAGCCGAAATCGGGCTGGTCCACGCCCAACTGACGCTGCACGGTCGGGTTCGTGAGGCCGATCTTGCGGCCGACGACCACCGAGCCGGTCGCGATCCGCTCGGACAGCCACGTCGTCTGCACGGCGTAGGCCGCGTCGACGTCGTCGGCGGGCAGCAGCTCGCGGACCGGGGGACAGGGGCGGTGGGCCGCTCGCGCGGAGGCCAGGCGCAGGTACGCCTCGGACGACGTCATGTCAGCGCACCTCGAAGCTCGTGCCGATGCCCATGCCGGTGATCCACTCCGGCACCGGTTCGTAACTGGTCCACCGCAACGGCTGCCCCACGGCGGCCTGGCCGATCAGCCAGGCGCGGATCTCGTGGCCGCCGCTGCCCGCGTTGTCCTCGAGGACCGCGTCGCCCAGCGCCGTGATCGGCGCGCTGTCGGCGGCCGAGAGCTGCTTGAGGAACCAGTCGTCCCACTCGGCGTTGACGCGGGCGTCGGGGTTGCCGCCCATCGCCCGCACCCTCGGCTCCCGCGCGGCGGTGAACGCGTGCACGTCCTTGCGGCCGTGGATGACCGCCGCCCGCCGCTCGCCGTCGACCTCGCGCGGGTCGTTGGACGGCAGCCAGTGCGACAGCCCCCCGCTGGCCACGACCAGCACCCGGCCCGCGAACGCCGACGAGCGGATCGCCTCGCCCAGCGCCTCGCCGAGCCGCACGCAGCGCTCCATGCTCGGCAACGGCGGCGCGGCCGTGTTGACCACCAGCGGCACCAGCGGGATCGGCGTGCCGCCGGACACCATCTCGTAGCTCTGCACGATCCCGTGGTCGACGGTCAGCGAGTACGACAGCGACAGGTCGAAGCCGTCGGCGGCCAGCCCGTCGCGGATCGACCACGCGAGCTGCGAGGCGATCGGCAGCGGACCCGACCGGCTGTCGAAGTCGCCGAACCCGATGGCCTCCTCGACGCCGAGCACGAACGGCGGCATCACGTCGTAGAAGTTGGCGTGGAAGTGGTCGGGCCCGATGACGACGACCGCGTCCGGCGCGAGGTCCGCCACGGCCGCGGCCACGCGGTCGGCGTCGGCCAGGAACGCGCCGCCGGGCTGCGACGGGTCGGTCGGCGGGGTCATGGTGGCGAAGGGGGAGTGGGACATGCCCACGAAACCGATGATCTCGCTCATGCCGGGTCCTTCGCGAGGACGAGGAAGTCGTGGTGGCACCTCAGGTACTCGTCGGGCTTCTCCCACTGCGGCCAGTGCCCGGCGTCGGCGATCACGTGCAGGCGCGCGTCGGGCAGCCACTCCAGCAGCATGTCTGCCTCGTCGAGCCCGCCCGTGGGGTCGTGCTCGGTCCACAGCAGCAACGTCGGCGCGACCACCTTGCCGACCCACGACGGGTCCCAGGCGAAGTCCTTGCGCACCACGGGGTCCTGGAGCACCAGGGTGTTCTCGATGGCCTGGACGAAACCGGGTCGGGTGTAGACCTGGCGGCGCAGGTTGACCAGCTCGTCGGTGACCATCTCCTTGTGGTGGAACAGGAACTCGACGCGGCGGCGCACGGTCTCGTCGCTGGGGTCCCGCACGGCGGCCCTGGTGCTGTCGCGCATCTTGACCATGACGTCGGGCTTGTTGGCGATGTTGCCCGGCGTGTTCAGCACCAGCCTGCCGACCCGCTCCGGGTGGTGCGCGGCGGTCCACGCCACGACCCACCCGCCGAGCGACTCGCCGGACAGGTGCGCCGAGTCGATGCCGAGCGCGTCCATCAGCCCCACGAGGTGGTCCGACAGCACGTCGATCGTGTACGGGAAGTCCGGCAGGTCCGACCAGCCGTGGCCGACCATGTCGTACGCGGTGACGCGGAAGTCGTTGGCCAGCCCGGCGATGTCCCGCGCGTAGGCCTCCAGATGACCACCGGTGCCGTGCAACAGGATCAGGTCCGGCCCGGACCCGGCCTGCAACACCCTGGTCCGGACCCCGCCGACGTGCACGTGGCGCAGCTCGTGGTCGACGTCGGCCAGTTCGCCCCAGACGCTGACGTGCGCGGGCAGGTCGCTCATGAGGTCTCCTCCTTGAAGCGGGCGCGGGCCTCGGCGAGGGTCGCTAGGCCGGCGCTCTGCCGTCGGCCCACGCCCAGGGCGTTGAGGAGCCGGGAGTTCTCGATGGTGAGGAACTCGACCGGGTGGTCGGTGGAGTCGTTGTAGTGCCGGTGCCACGTCCACGGCGGCGTGTAGATGAAGTCGCCCGTCGACCAGGTCTCGGTCTCGTCCTCGACCTCGCTGTGGCCGTCGCCGGAGATGACGTAGTGCACCGTCTCGTGGTGGTGGCGCTGCATGTCGGACGTGAGGCCCGGCGGGATGGTCTGGCGGAAGATCTCGAACGTCGCGGTCGGCAGCTTCCCCGCGATGGACAGCGTCGTGGGGTTGTGGACCTGCGCGGCGGGCAGGGTCTCCAGCTCGGCCGCGCGCACGACCACCGGGCGCAACGTGCTGGGGCGCACGGTGTCCGCGATCGCGCCGAGGAACTCGGCCATGCTGAAGTCCGGTCCGGACTGGGCCATCAGATCGTCTCCGTTCGTCCGCCGTCGACCGCCAGGACGGTCCCGTTCACGTAGCTCGCCGCCTCCGACGCCAGGAACGCCACGGCGGCCCCGACCTCGTCGGGTTCCCCGGCCCGGCCCGCCGGGATGCTCGCGGTGTCCGAAGCGGCCAGGTCCTCGTAGGAGCGGCCCGACGCCGCGGCGCGGTTCTCCAGCACCTGCCTGCGCCGCTCGGTCGCCGTGGCGCCGGGGGCGACGCAGTTCACCGTCACGCCCTCGGCCGCGAACTCCCGCGAGAGCAGCTTCGCCGCCGACGTGACGGCCGCGCGCAGCACGACCGACGCCGCGAGGTCCGGCTGCGGCTGGCGCACGGCCGTGGACGTCACGAACACCACCCGCCCGAACCCGCGCTCGGCCATGCGGGGCAGCGCGAGCCGGGCCAGCCGCAGCGGGCCGAGGAGCAGCAGTTCGAACGCCCGCTGCCACTGCTCGTCGCCGACGTCGAGGATCCGGCCGGGCGGCGGTCCGCCGGAGTTGAGCACCAGCACGTCCAGCGCCCCGGACCGGTCCTCGACGAACGCGAGCGCGGCCTTGGCGGCGTCCGGGTCGGCCACGTCGTTCACGAGCGGGTGCACGGCGGCGCCGGTGCGCTCCCGCAGCGCCGCCGCGGCGGCGTCGAGCACGTCGGCCCGGCGGCCGGTGATCACGACCTGGTGACCCGCTCGTGCCAGGCGCTCGGCGGCGGCGTGGCCGATGCCCGCGCCGCCACCTCCCACTAGTGCGGTCCGCGTGGTGCTGATGGTTTCCCCCTGTGGTGGTCGTCCCGACCGGGTTAGCCTGACCCGTGTGCACTCGGGGAGCCAACGATGAGTCCCGCTGAGCGGGACGGCAGTTCGGAGGGGATGGGCGGGCTGGACCGCGCCGCCGCGATCCTCGGCGCGTTCGACGCCACGCACCGGGAGCTGACGCTCGCCGCGCTGGTCGCCCGCTGCGGGATGCCGCGCTCGACCACGCACCGCACCGCCGACCGGATGATCAAGCTCGGCTGGCTGGACAAGCCGAAGGACCGCTACCGGATCGGGAACCGGCTGTTCGAGATCTCGGGCCTGGTGCCCATCCGCCACGAGCTGCGCGAAGCCGTGCTGCCGTTCCTCCAGGACCTGTACAACGCGACCAGGACCACGGTGCAGCTCGGCGTGCTCAAGGGCGCGGAGGTGCTGGTCGTGGAGAAGATCACCGGCCACCAGCCCATGCCGATGCTCTCGCAGGTGGGCGGCTCGATCCCGGCGCACTGCTCCGCGCTCGGCAGGGCGATCCTGGCCTACTCCGACCCGGACACCGTGTCGGGGGTCCTCTCGGCGGGACTCGTGCCGCGGACCCCGCGCACGCTGACGACCGAGGTGGCCGTGCTGCGCGAGCTGGCGGCGATCCCGCACCGCGGGTGGGCGGTCGACCGCGAGGAGGGCAACATCGGGGTCAACTGCGTCGCCGCGCCGCTGTTCGGGCCGCTCGGGGACGTCGTGGCGGCGCTGTCGGTCACCGGTCCGACGGCGCTCGTCCGAGCCGACCGGATCGGGCCCGCGGTGCGCCTCGCCGCTGCCGCCGCGTCACGGGCGTACGCCAGCCGCCGGTGAGGAAACCGTCCCGGTGAGCGGGACGGCGAGTTGGCGGATGCCCCGGCCTGCCCCAGGCTGTGACCGCTGGCACACCGACCACCACGAAGGAGCCCACGGTGACACTGGGCGGCGGCTACCTGCTCCCCTCCCGCGAAGGCCACGCCATCGCGGCGATCGGGCTCGGCATCACGATGAAGACCGACGGGAAGTCCACCAGGGACGCCTACTCGATGTTCGAGTACACCGTCCCGCCGGAGACGAACGGCCCGCCCGCGCACGTCCACACCCGTGAGGACGAGTCGTTCGTCTGCCTCGCGGGCAAGCTCGACGTGAGCCTCGGCGGCGAGGAGTTCACCATCGGGCACGGCGACTTCCTGTTCCTGCCCCGCGACGTGGTGCACGCGTTCCGCAACCCGTACGCGGAGGAGTCGCGGGTCGTGTCCGTCGTGTCGCCCGCCGGGCTGGAGCGGTACTACCAGGCGCTGGCGGACATGCCGCCCGGCCCGAAGGACATGGGGCTGATCAAGACGATCATGGCCGACTTCGGCATCGAGATGCAGCTCCCGAAGGAGGACCGATGAGGGTCGCCGTCATCGGGGCGGGCGTGGCCGGTCTGACGACGGCCAAGGTGCTGCTCCAGGCCGGTCACGACGTGCTCGTGTACGACAAGACGCCGGACGTGGGCGGGGTGTGGAGCGAGACCCGCCGGTACCCCGGCGTGACGACGCAGAGCTCCAAGGCCCAGTACTCGCTGTCGGACTTCCCGATGCCGAAGCACTACCCCGAGTGGCCGACGGGCAAGCAGGTCCAGGAGTACTTCGCCGCCTACGCCGCCGAGTACGGGGTCGACCGCGTGCTGCGGCTGAACACCGAGGTCACCAGCGCGACGCGCGGTGTCGACGGCCGGTGGACGGTGGAGACCGCGGCGGGCGCGGAGGTGTTCGACCGGCTGGTCGTGGCCAACGGCGTGTTCTGCGAACCGCTGGTGCCCGCGTACCCCGGCGTGGAGGAGTTCACCGCCGCGGGCGGGCGGCTGCTCGCCGGGACGGAGTTCCACGACGCCGAGGAGGCGCGGGACAGGCACGTGCTGGTCGTCGGCTACGGCAAGTCGGCCTGCGACGTGACCGTGCCCATCAGCGGCGTGGCCGCGAGCACCGACGTGATCGCCCGCCAGCTGCTGTGGAAGGTGCCGCGCAAGATCGCGGGCGTGCTGAACTTCAAGATGCTGCTGCTCACCAGGATGGGTGAGGCGCTGTTCCGCTACCTGCGGCTGCGCGGCTTCGAGAAGTTCCTGCACGGGCCGGGCAACGGCCTGCGCCGGAACATGCTGAACTCGGTCGGCTCGGTGTCGGTGCGGCAGTTCAAGCTGAAGGAGCTGGGCCTGGTGCCGCCGGGGCACATGGAGGACATCGTCCGCGGGGCCATCGGCCTCGCGTCCGAGGGCTTCTTCGAGGGCGTCGCCGAGGGCCGCATCACCGTGCACCGAGACCAGACCATCACCCGGCTGTTCGCCCGCGACGGGAAGCCGTTCGCCGAGCTGGCCGACGGCTCGACCCTGCCCGCCGACCTGGTCGTCTGCGCCACCGGCTTCGGCCAGGGCGTGCCGTTCCTGGCCGACGACGTGCAGGGGAAGCTGTTCGACGAGCGCGGCAACTTCCTGCTGTACCGGCAGATCCTGCCGCTGGGCGTCCCCGGCCTGTACTTCAACGGGTACAACTCGTCGTTCTTCAGCCCGTTGAACGCCGAGATGGCCGCCGTGTGGATCGCCGCCGCGCTGGCCGACGCCGTGCCGCTGCCCGACCCGGCCGAGATGCGGCGGGCGGTTGTGGACCAGTTGGCGTTCATGGACGCCGCCACCGACCGCCACCACTGCCGGGGCACCAAGATCATCCCGTTCTCGATGCACAACGTGGACGAGGTGCTCGGCGACCTCGACCTGGACATCAAGGCGCGCGTCCGGGCGTCGCACTGGCTCAACCCGATCGACCCGGCCGCCTACCGGGGCGTCACCCCGGCGCTGGTCGCCCGGTTGGCGACCCCGGAACCCGAGGCGCAGGTACTGGCCTTCACCCCGTCGGTCGAGGAGTCGGAGCGCAACGTCGCAGGTTGACGACGTAGAGTCACCCGTGTGACAGGGATGCGCGCTGTGGTGGTCGGCGCGGTGCTGTGCCTCGCGGCCTGCACCGCCGAACCCTCATCCGCGCCTGCCCCGTCCGCCTCCTCGGCGGCCCCGTCGTCGGCCTCGCCGACCGCCGCGCCCTCGTCGGCGGCGAGCGCCGCGCCGGTGCCCGCCACGCCGGACGGCGGCAGGCTCGACGAGTACCTGACCGGGATGACGGGGGAGCAGCTGTTCCGCGGCGCGGTCGAGGTGCGGCGCGGTGACCAGCTGCTGCTGCGCAAGGGGTACGGCGTCGCGGACGTGGAGGCGGGCACGCCGATCGTCCCGGACACCCGGTTCGAGATCGGGTCGATCACCAAGCAGTTCACCGCCGTGGCGATCCTGCGCCTCCAGGAGCAGGGCAAGCTGCGGGTCACCGAACCGGTGTGCGCGTACCTGCCGGGCTGCCCGGAGACGTGGGCGGAGATCACCGTCGCCGAGCTGATGGACCACACGTCCGGGCTCTACAACTACACCGAGGCAGGCGAGGAGGAGGCGGCGCGCTTCAACGGCCGCGTCGTCGCCCCGGCGGAACTGGTGTCCTACGTGGCTGGGAAGCCACTGGACTTCCCGCCGGGAACCCGGTGGAAGTACAGCAACTCCGGGTACGTGGTGCTCGGGCTGGTGGTGGAGCGGCTGTCCGGGATGGACTACGGGACGTTCCTGCGCCGCCAGCTGTTCGACGCCCTCGGCATGCGCGACACCCGCTACGACGGCGGCGTTCCGCCGCGCGCCAAGGGGTACACGGACTGGACGACCCCCGGCGAGGACGACCCGTCGCTGTACTACGCGGCGGGCGGCCTGCTCTCCACGACCGGCGACCTGGCCAAGTGGAACGCCTTCCTGCTCAGCGGGAAACCCGCGCTGCTCAACGCCGACTCGCTGGCGGACATGGTCAAGCCCCACGCCCAGATCCCCGGCACGGCGGTGGGCTACGGCTACGGCATCGAGATCCACGACAGCGGCCCCGCCCTGACGTACTACCACGGCGGCCTGGTCACGGGGTTCCGCTGCGCCAACAGCATCCGCCCGTCGACCCGCCTGTCGATCACCGTGCTGACCAACATGACGTCCGTCGACCCCGCGTCCGTGGCGACGCACCTGGCCGAACTCGCCGACAGCGTCTGACCGGCGTCGGGCACCCACCGCGGTCCGACGGCCACCGCCCTGGCGACCGTCCGAACGGCAAGCGCTGTCCACCGAGAGGCGCCTGATCTGCGCGGGCCGCGGGGCCGTGGTGTGATCGTTCCAGCGGCGGCCGGACGTTCGGCATCGCCGCCATCGGTGTGCCCTCCGCGCCCGGCTGGTCCGCGTTCGCATCGGCGACCGGAACTCGAATTACCGGACTGGCCCTCTTGACATTTCCCATTGGTCTAGTCCAGTTTTGGTGGTGCTGACGTGGTCAGCCGCTTTCCGTCCGAATGCCGCCTGGGTCGGGGAGTGGGTTCCGTGCACCCTGCATGTCCGGAGGACCGAAAATGAAAATCTTGGGGCGGATTCTCGTCGCCGTGGCGGTCGCAACGTCGACGGTCGGATTGGCTCCCGTGGCCAATGCCGCGGTGGATCCCGTTCTCGCCGCGCCCTACCTGTACCAGTGGGACAGCCCGCCGAACCCGGTTTCGGTGATGAACGCGACCGGGGTCAAGTCGTTCACGCTGGCGTTCGTGCTGAGCAACGGCAACTGCAACCCGCAGTGGGACGGCAACCGGTCCCTGACCGGCGCGGACATCACCCGCGTCAACCAGATCCGGGCGGCGGGCGGTGACGCGGTCCCGTCGATCGGCGGCTGGTCGGGCAACAAGCTCGGGCCCACCTGCTCGTCGGCGTCGGCGCTCGCGGCGGCGTACCAGAAGGTCATCAACGCCGGCCAGTTCAAGGCGATCGACCTGGACATCGAGAACACCGACGAGTTCCAGAACGCCACCGTCCAGGACCGCATCCTGGGCGCGGTGAAGATCGTCAAGCAGAACAACCCCGGCCTGCGGGTCGTCATCACCATCGGCACCGAGGTCTCCGGCCCGGAGACCTGGGGCCAGCGCATCATCCAGCGGTCCAAGGACCTGGGCGCGAACGTCGACCAGTGGGCCGTCATGCCGTTCGACTTCAGCAGCGGCGGCGACATGCCCGGCAAGACGAAGAGCGCCGTGACCGGCCTGAAGAACAAGCTCAAGTCGGTCTTCGGCCTCACGGACGACGCCGCGTGGCGCAAGTCCGGCCTGTCGTCGATGAACGGCAACACCGACAACGCCGGTGAGGTCGTCTCGGTCAACGACTACCGGGCCATCCGGGACTGGGCGCGGACCGTGCACCTCGGTCGGCTCTCGTTCTGGGCGGTCAACCGCGACTGCAACCAGTGCGCGGGCGTGAACCAGGCGAAGTGGGAATTCACCTCGATCACCGCGAACTACACCGGCTGATCCCTTGTCGGAAGTGGGGCCCCCCCCCCGGCCGGGGGGGCCCCGAGCGGGTGGCGGGGAATTTGGGGAAAAAAGATTGTTTGTGTTTTTAAAAAAAAAAAAGCCACCACACCGA
>NZ_JBHYHC010000075.1:0-24335 GCF_042738955.1 Umezawaea sp. NPDC059074 | reverse complement strand
GTCCCCCGCGTCGGCGGCGGGGCCGCAACTTCGCGTTTCCGGGGAATTAGGGGAACAATGGCGTCCCGAGTGACCCGGTGTTCGCATTTCTGAAACGGACGAACCGGACCGCATTCCCGATACGCCGAACGGCCTGGTAATTCGTCATTCTGAAACGATCGTGCGTTCCTAATTGCCGCTCGTCGTTGCGCCATTCGAGCGACAAAGCCGGTGAGCGCCTTGACCGGACAATGGTCTGGACCACACGGTGCACACCTGGGTCGCCGCCCGGTTCGCACTAGGAGATCGATGTCCAAGATCAGCTGGCAACTCCCAGCGTTGCTCGTCGCCGCGCTCACCATGATCCTCGGCCTGGCCGTCACCCCCGCGCAGGGCGCGGGAGGGCTGTCGGCGACCTTCACCAAGGGGTCCGACTGGGGCACCGGGTACGGCGCGAGCTACCGGATCGCCAACGGCAGCAGTGCCGCGATCACGTCGTGGACCGTCGAGTTCACCCTCCCCGCGGGCGCCAAGGTCGTCTCGCTGTGGGACGGCTCGTACACGACCGCGGGCCAGAAGGTGACCGTCAAGAGCACCTGGAACGGCGCCGTGGCGCGCGGCGCGTCGGTGGAGTTCGGGTTCAACGTCAACTACACCGGGGCGTTCGCCGCCCCGACGGGCTGCCTGCTCAACGGCGCCTCCTGCGAGAGCGGCGGCACCCCGCCGACGACCACCACGACCACGAGCACGACGACGACCACCACCACGACCACCACGACGACGCCCCCGGTCACCACGACCACGACGTCGACCCCGCCGCAGCCCGGCGGCAAGGTCAACCTGGCCTACTTCACCAACTGGGGCATCTACGACCACCCGTACTACGTCAAGAACATCGCCACCTCCGGCTCGGTGTCGAAGCTGACGCACATCAACTACGCGTTCGGCAACGTCACCGGTGGAAAGTGCGTCGTGGGCGACCCGGAGGCCGACTACAACATGGTGTTCGACGCGGCGTCCAGTGTGGACGGTGTGGCCGACACCGGCACCGGGCTGGCGGGCAACTTCAACCAGCTCCGCAAGCTCAAGCGCCTCAACCCGAACCTCAAGGTGATCTGGTCGTTCGGCGGTTGGACCTGGTCCGGCGGCTTCGGCCAGGCGGCGCAGAACCCGGCCGCGTTCGCGGACTCCTGCTACAAGCTCGTCGAGGACCCGCGCTGGGCCGACGTGTTCGACGGCATCGACATCGACTGGGAGTACCCCAACTCCTGCGGCCTGAGCTGCGACACCAGCGGCGCGGCGGCGTACAAGAACCTGATGGGCGCGCTGCGCACCCGCTTCGGCGCGAACAACCTCGTCACCTCCGCGATCACCGCGGACGGCACCGCGGGCGGCAAGATCGACGCCGCCGACTACGCGGGCGCCGCGCAGTACGTGAACTGGTACAACGTCATGACGTACGACTTCTTCGGCGACTGGTCCCCGCAGGGCCCGACGGCCCCGCACTCGCCGCTGACCTCCTACACCGGCATCCCGTCCGCCGGGTTCTACTCCGACGCGTCGATCCAGAAGCTCAAGAGCAAGGGCGTCCCGTCGGCGAAGCTGCTGCTGGGAATCGGTTTCTACGGCCGCGGCTGGACCGGCGTCACGCAGGCCACCCCCGGCGGCACCGCGACCGGCGCGGCTCCCGGCCGGGACGAGGCGGGCATGGAGAACTACAGCATCCTCAAGACCCGTTGCCCGGTGACGGGCACGGTCGCGGGCACGGCGTACGCCAAGTGCGGCACCGAGTGGTGGAGCTACGACACCCCGTCCACCATCGCGGGCAAGATGGCCTACGCGAAGACCCAGGGCCTCGGCGGCGCGTTCGCCTGGGAGCTCTCGGGTGACACGACCAACGGCGAGCTGCTCACGGCCATGAGGAACGGCCTCCAGTAGGCCTCGCTGTCCGGCTCCCACCAGGTCGATCCACAGTGGAGCTTGCGAGAACGCGGGAACGCCCGGCTGGAGGTCCAGCCGGGCGTTCCTGGTCGTGTTATCAGGTGATGATCAGGCGGGGAGGCGCCAGACCTGGTTCGCGCCGCCGAAGCAGTCCCAGATCTGGAGCCGGGCGCCGTCGGCGGAGGAGTTGCCGGTCACGTCCAGGCAGCGGCCCGACGCGGGGTTGCGCAGGGTGCCGTTGGACTGGGACTGCCAGGTCTGCGACCCGGTGCCGTTGCAGTCCCACAACTGGATCGGCGTGCCGTTCGCGGTGCCCGCGCTGGTGACGTCCAGGCACTTGCCCAGCGCGCGCAGGGTGCTGTCGGTGCCGACGGTCCAGCGCTGGGCCGCGCTGCCGTTGCAGGTGTAGAGCTGGATCGCCGTGCCGTTGGCGGTGCCCGCCGCGGCGATGTCGACGCACTTCGAGGCGATGCCGGTGATGGGACCGGTCCGCCCGCCCGCCGGGGGAGTGGTGGTCGTGGTGGGCGGGGTGCCGCCGGTGACCGTGTCGTAGATGGCGTTGACCAACGAGGTCGAGCCCGTCGTGTCCTGCGACAGCTCCCAGTTCATGATGCCGCCCGCGTTCGCCATGGCCCACTGGGTCTTGCGCTTGATCGTCGGGATGCCGTTGTAGCACTGCTGGACGCCGCTGATCGTGGTGCAGTCGCGGTTCGCGTTGGCCGCGTCGCGGGACACCAGGTCGGCGTAGGTCAGGTAGGTCGGCCTGCTGTAGAACGGCACGCCCAGCACCGCCTTGTTGGCGGGCAGGCCGCGGTTCTTCCAGAAGTTGACCGACGCGATCGACCAGTCGTAGTTGGCGTGCGGGCTGCCGCCGTCGTAGGCCATGATGTTCAGCCAGTCCACGGCGTTGAACACCGCGGGCTGCACGCCGTTCGCGGTGCCGCCCTCGGAGACCACGGCCGCGGTGAGGATCTTGCCCTGGCCGTGCAGCGTGCTGCTCAGCTGCTGCATCAACGCCGTGTAGTTGTTGCCCGACTGGCCCGGATCCGGATACTCCCAGTCGATGTCGACGCCGTCGAGGCCGTACTGGTTGATCACGCCCATGACCGCGTTGACGAACGTGGTGCGGCTGCCGGAGTTGCCCGCCAGCGCCTCGAACGCGGAGTCGTTGCCGTCGTTCCAGCCGCCGATGGCGAGCGAGACCTTGACGCCCGCGGCGTGGCCCTGGCTCACCAGCGAGGACAGCTTGCCGGGGTCGGGGATGCCCTGGAGCGTGCCGTTGGAGTTGGGCAGCGCGAACGAGTAGTTGATGTGCGTCAGCTTGTTGTACTGGATGGCGTTGACGTTGCCGGACCAGGACGGCATGTACCCGACGCTGCGGAAGCCGTTGGGCAGGACGGTCGCCTCGGCCGTGGTGGTGCCGATCGCGGCGACCGTGAGTCCGGCCGCGACGGTCGCGAGTGCGACTCCCGCGACGCTCAAGCGCCTGCGGAGTCGGCTCGGGGAGAGCTGCATGAACGGCTCGCTTTCAGGATAGGGAGCCCATGGCGACGCGGTGGGGTTCGCGAAGCGTGGTTTTCGGGTGCGGCGGGGTTCGCGTGTCGTCGCGGCAGGGTCGCTGCGCGGCACGCGGTCGTCGAACTGCGGGTCCGCGGTGGTGACGCGGATCCGGTCAGGGGTGGGAAGGGGTGGTGCCCTAGGCGAGGGGGATGGTCGTCGAGCCGTCGAACGCGAGTGCTCGTGTCCTCATCGACACATCCCTTCGCTGGGGCGGGCGGCTGCGGCCGAGGTTACTGCATGTCTTTATTCAAGTCACGATGTAAGCCGTAACTTGTCTAGACCTTCTTCGGGGGTGGTGTGGTCCGGTGTCGGCGGCAGCTCGATCGGTCCACGTCACGCGCCCTGACGTGGTTGAACCACCTCTGCCGCGAGTCCGTAGTCCCGGTCAGCGGTCGGGCCAACCAGAGGAGAAACCGTTGAGCGGACGAGCGAGGCATCGCAAGGGCGCGGCGATCGGCGCCGCCGCCGTCCTGGCCATCACGGGGATCGCGGTGGCGGCCTTCGCGTTCGGCACGACGAACAGCAACGCGGCCACCGAGGACTGCGGCGGGCTGGACACGGCGTTGCAGAACAACCTCACGTTCATCGCGGGCCAGCAGGCGAACCCGGACGCGCAGTCCGACGCGCGGATCGCCAACCGGCAGGCCGTGGTGGACCAGATCCAGCAGCGGCGGGCGGTCGCGGGCTGCGGCGGGCAGGTCGCCGCGCAGGACCCGAAGGCGGCGGTCGTGGGCTCCGGTGAGGACTGCGGCGGCCTGGACACCGCGCTGCGCAACAACCTGAACTTCATCGCCGGCCAACGGGCGAACCCGGACGCGCAGTCCGAGGGCAGGATCGCCAACCGGCAGGCCGTCGTGGACCTGATCCAGCAGCGCCGGGCCGCCGCGGGCTGCACCGGCGACGTGGCCGCGCCCCCCGCGCCGCCCGCCGCCACCGCCCCGCCCGCGGCGACGCAACCGGCCGCGACGCAACCGGCCGCCGAGCAGCCCGCGAACGGTGCTGTCGGCCAGGTCGTCTGCGCGGGCTCGACGGTGACGCTGTCCGGCGAGGGCGGCGCTCCGGCCGCGTCCAGCGGCGAGTTCCCGGTCGGCACCACGCTCAAGGTGACCAACCTCGACAACGGCAAGGCCACCACGGTCAAGGTCACGTCCGCGTCCGGGAGTTGCGCCCTGCTCAACAACGCCGCGTTCGAGCAGGTTCGCGAGCCCGGCAAGTTCCTGATCCGCCGCGCCCGGATCGAGCGCGTCGGCTGAGTCGTCGGTGATACCCGATCGCCCGTCGGTGGAGTGCCACCGACGGGCGATCGCCGTGCGCGATGTCCGTCCACAGTGGAATATTCGCGCCGGGGTGGCAACTCCGGCATCCGGGTGATCGGCTTCCGGCATCCGGGTGGCAGACCGATCGGTGCGGTTCGACCGGTCGCCGTTGGGGGTACCCCCGGTCCGTGCAGGGACTGAGCGGACTCGGGCGCGCCGCTTCGGCGTCGTTATGCCTTTGTTGTACTCTTGCCCACCTCCAAGTGTTCGAACTGTGTCCGGTGGTGGCGTGCCAGTCCCACCGGCTGCGAGGTCAGGAGTGACCGGAGTGCCACGGACCGCCCGAGCGGTGACCGCGGACCCGCCTGCGCCTCCGCACGACCCTTCTCCCCCCAACGCAGGTCGGATGACGAGGTGACCGATGCCTGTCGAGTATTTGATCGACATCTCCAGCTACAACGCGGTGAACGACTGGAACGCCGTGCGCGCCGACGGGATCGTCGGCGCGAGCATCAAGGTGAGCCAGCAGGTCAACTACCTGAACCCGCTGTGCGGCCAGCAGGCCGCGGGCGCGCGCGGGGCCGGGATCGCCCCCGGTGGCTACCACTTCGGTGACCCCAGGGTGTCCGCCACCGCGCAGGCCCAGTACTTCGTGGACAACGCCCGCCAGCACGGCTTCTTCAACGACGAGGCCCTGGCCCCCATGTACGACGCGGAGAACTGGGAGGGCGGCGGGCTGGTCTGGCCGTCGCCGCAGGTCCTCAACGACCACATCAGGGAGCACATCCGCGTGGTGCGCGCGGAGACCGGCGTCCAGCGCCACCTGGTCTACGGCTCGCTGTCGTGGTGGCAGAGCCGGTGGATCGACCCGGACGTCTGGGCGGACGAGAACGTGCTGCTGTGGATCGCCGTCTACAACGGGCGACCGGGCGACCTCCAGGGCTGGTCGCACCCGAACGACGCGCTCCACCAGTACACCTCGGCCGGAATCGTGCCCGGAATTCCGGGTCAGGTCGACAAGAACGTCACCCTTCGGGATCGCGGTATCGGTGATCTCGTCAACGGAATCGAGGACGACATGCAGCTGACGGACCGGATGAAGAACGCCTGGGGCGGCACTCCGACGATGGAGGAGGTGTTCCGGTACATCGACCTGCGCGCCACGGAGGCCGCCGAGGGCACCGCCGCGGCGAACTCCAAGCTGGACGCGCTGCTGGGTCGGAATCCGGGCACGCTCAACGACAACTCGTTGGCGAAGCAGCTGCTGGAGCACGGTCTCCAGGGCCAGTTGGGCACGCTGCCGGACGACCAGTTCGAGCTGCTGGCGAAGGCCGTCGCCGACGACAAGGAGCGCCGGGTCCGGTTGAAGTCCTCGTAGGACCGACCGCTGTGCCGGGGGTTCCACTCGTGTCGAGTGGAACCCCCGGTGCTGTCACGGCATGTAGACGCCGAAGTCGCGGTTCGCCGTGCGGAAGTCCTGGAACCCGATGCGGGACCCCGCCGTGCGGGTGACCGTGCCCTTCGCGATCACGCCGCCCGCGGACGACGGGCCGTACACCGGGCCGCCGCTGTCACCGGGCCGCGCGGCGGGCTGGCCGTTCATCTGCTCGCCCTCCACGAGGTCCTCGCGGTCGGCGTAGAAGAACAGCACCTTGATGTTGCACACGGCGTTGCCGGTCGCGCCCGCGCTCGTGACACCGGACTGGCAGAGGATCTCGTTGGTGTAGACGTCGCCCCAGCCGCGCACGGTCTCGACGGAGTTGCTGTCGCCGCCGCCCACGTACATCTGGCTCGTCACGTTGCCGGTGGGGATCAGCATGATGTCGTGGTCGGAGTGCTCGACGCTGACCGTGCCGATGTACTCGCCCGTCGGGTCGGTGACCCGCTGGCCGGGGTTGCCGCAGTGCGCGGCGGTGAGCAGGAACCGGTCGTTGTTGCCGTTGCGCACCGAGAAGCCCGAGGTGCACGCGGCGTTGCCGAGCACGATCGTCGCGCCGCCCTTCCACGGCGGGCCGTCGTTGCGCCGCGACACGGGCCGCAGCGGTTCCTCGTGGACCACCGTGACGGGCACGTCGACGTGGAGCGACGCCGTGAACGCCGTGGCGTCGCTCCACGGGTAGGCGCCCAGCACGAGCCCGCTGCCGTTGGCCGGGATCTTCACCGCGTGCACCGGCGAGCCGAGGCCGCGGCTCGCGTCCACGGTCTTGGCGGCGTCGCGCAGTTCGGCGTTGCTGTACCTGGCCGGGGACACGGTGACCGGCGCGACCTCGGACGCGCGCTTCACCGCGGCCGTCACGGAGTCGGGCACCTCGCCCTTCCACCAGAGTTCGACGTGCGAGTCCTCCAGCACCAGGCCCGCGAACCCGGCCGTGGTCTCCGCTTCCGCCTTGACGATGTCGGCGGCGGCGATCAGGGGTTGTTGGGCGAGCATCTGCGCCCGCACGGGATCAGGGGCGGGCGCTGGTTGCGCCGTGGCCGGGGAACTGACGAGCCCGGCGGACAACACCGCTGTCGCGATGACCGCCCACCGCGTTTTCGTTACCTTCACGTCGATTCTCCTCGGATTCGTCCTCCTCGACGTGGCGGCGGAACATCCGACACTATGGTCCAGACCTGTTACGTGTCATCGACACAACCGGACAGAAAACGACACGGTCGGACAAATCGCTAGGGCAGCCCGGCGGTGAACCGCTCGACCAGGTCCACCGCGAGGTCGCGCACCTTCACGTTGGTGTTCTTCGACGTCGCCGCCAGCCGCTCGAACGCGGCGGTGGCGTCGCAGCCGTGCAGCGCCATCGTGATGCCGACGGCCCGGCTGATCGTGTCGCGGGTGTCCAACGCCTTGCGCAGGGTGCTGACCTGGTGTTCTCCGGCGACGATCAGCGCTTCGCGCACCTGCGCCAGCTCCAGGTGGACGCGGACGCGCGCGATCAGCTCGACCGGGTCGAACGGCTTCACCACGTAGTCGTCCGCGCCGTGCCGCAGGCCTTCCACGGTCGACTCCGAGCCCGCGCGGGCGGTGAGCAGCACGACCGGCACGCGCGCGAGGTCCGGGTCCGCGCGCAGGTCCCGCAGCAGCGCCAGTCCGTCGCGGCCGGGCAGCATCACGTCGCTCAGCACCAGGTGCGGCCGCTTGTCGCGGGCCTGGCGCAGCGCCGCCTCCGCGTCGCCGACGGCCTCGACCGACCAGTGCTGCCCGACCAGCAGCCGGACCAGGTAGTCGCGCAGGTCGGCGTTGTCCTCCACCAGCAGGACGCGGCTGCCCACGTCGTCCGAGCCGGTCGCCGACGGCGGCGGCTCCCACTGCCGGGCGTCGCCGACGAAGGCCCCGCCCAGCTCGGCGACGGCGACGCGCACCGGCGCCGCGTCCGGTCCCGCGGGACGGCGGGGCACCGTGACGGTGAACGTGCTGCCGACCCCCGGCTCGCTCGCCAGCGAGGTGGTCCCGCCGAGCGCGACGGCGAGGTCCGCCACCAGCGACAGCCCGATCCCCGTGCCCTCCCGGTTCCGGCCGGTGATCCCCTCGACCTGGTGGAACCGCTCGAAGATCCGCTCCTGCTCGGCGGCGGGGACACCGACGCCGGTGTCGCTCACGCTGAGCACGAGGTCCGAGCCCGACTCGCGCAGCGCCACGGCGACCGACCCGCTCGACGTGAACTTCAGCGCGTTGGACAGCAGGTTGAGCACGATCCGCGCCCACATCTCCTGGTCGACGACGGCCACGCCGGTCGGGTCGACGTCCACCACGAGCTCCAGCCCCGCCCGGTCGGCCGCCGAGCGGAACATGCTGGCGCACTCGACGGTCAGCGCCGCCACGTCGGTCGGCTCCTGCCGGGCGTGCAGCTGGTCGGCCTCGGCCCTCGCCACGTCCAGCAGCGCGTCCACCAGCAGCCGTAACCGCTGCGCCGCCCGGTGGGCCGCCGCCATCGCCTCGCGCTGCCCGGCGGGCAGGCTGTCGCCGTGCTCGTCCAGCAGGCTCCGCAACGGGGCCAGCAGCAGCGTCAACGGCGTGCGGAACTCGTGGCTCACGTTCTGGAAGAACCGGATCTTGGCCGCGTTCAGGTCGACCAGCGCCTGCGAGCGGTCGCGTTCCGCCTCGTAGGCCACGGCGTCGCCCAGCACCGTGGCCACCCGCGCGGCGACCAGCTCGACGAACGTGGCGTAGGCGTGGTCGAACACCCGGCTCGGGCTCAACCCGAGCACCACGACGCCGAGCGTCCGTCCGGCGCCGATCAGCGGGAACACCACCGCCCGGCCCGCCCGTTCGGGCCGCTGGGTCTCGGCGACCCGCCGCACCACCGCGCGGTCCGGCACGTCCGGCTCGCCGCAGGAGGCCACCGGACCCGGCCCGTCCAGGTGGACCTCCACGAACGGGAGGTCTCGAGGGCTGCCCGCCAGCACGTCGACGGCCGCCCGGCAGGCGTGCGCCGAGTCGGCCCTGGTCACCGACAGCGTGCCGAGCTGCCGCAGCGTCTCCAGCCGCCGCTCGCCCAGCACGCGGGCGGTGACGTCCGCGGTCGCCACGAAGATCCCGACGACCGCGCCGCGCTCGTCGTGCACCGGGCTGTAGGAGTAAGTCCAGTACGTCTCCTCGCGGTAGCCGTGCCGGTGCAGGAACAGCAGGTGGTTCTCGGAGTAGGTCGCCTCGCGCCCGGCCATCACGGCGTCGACCAGCGGCCCCAGCTCGTCCCACACCTCGGCCCAGCACTCCGCGCCCGGCTGGCCGACCGCCTCGGGGTACTTGTCGCCGAGCACCTGCGTGTACGCCTCGTTGAAGAGCTGGACCTGCGTCGGCCCCCACCACAGCAGCATCGGGACGCGCGAGGGCAGGAGGGTCCGGATCGCGGAGCGCAGCTCCACCGACCAGGACTCGACCGGCCCCAGCGGGGTGGCCGACCAGTCGTGGGCCCGGTGCCGGGCGAGCGTGTCACCGGGTCCGGCGAAGAGCGTCTCCGCCGACCAGGCCGGGTGGTCCGTCTGCTGGTGCGCCACGTTTCCGACGACTCCTGACGGCGACACGCACCCACGCGGGGGAGCGCATCGCGGTGGGCGATTGCGGTCCGACGCGGCTGGTGTCTCAACCGGCGGCGGACATCGTAACGCCACGTCCGGGGGAATCCGACAGGGTGGGGAACCGCTCACGGGTTGCCCTGTTCGGCGGAGCCTGTATCGTTAACGCCGCGAACTTGTGTTCGTCGGAGATTGGTTCGGGTTCAACAGCTAGCTCGGCTGGTCTTTCTCTACGTCGTGGAGAGGACTCACCCATGCCCCAGCAAGCGTCACCGCCGACCAGCGCCCCCGTCTCGTCCGTCGAAGCCACCGTCCTCGCCCTGACCGGGGAGATCGACGCCGCCTCGGCCGGGGCCACCCGGCTCCGCACGCTGGCCGCGATCGACGACCGTCCCGCCGCGCTCGTGCTCGACCTGTCCGGAGTGGAGTTCTTCGGGTCGAACGGCATCGCCATCGTGCTGGAGACGGCGCAGCGGGCCGAGATCCGGCGGATCCCGTTCGTCGTGGTGGCCGGTCAGCACCGGGTGCTGCGGCCCCTCCAGGTGACCGGCGTGGCCGACCGGCTGACGATCCGGCCCACCGTGGCCGACGCCCGCGCGGCCCTGCGCGACCCCCGCATCCCGGCCGCCAGATCCGGCGGCGTCTGACACTTCCGGTGGTCTCGCCACCGGTTCGATCGTGGGCGTCACGCGTGCGTTGAGCAGCCAGCGCGCTGCGGAGCCCCGGTCGGTCGGGCTCGATGCGGTGGACTCGCGCCGTGTCGAGCCCGACCGGTCTCCCACGACCTCCATTTCCTTGGAAGGCAGCAGGACGATGGCTGACGAGCTCGACTGGGCCGGTGAGAAGGACCGCTTCGTGGCGGACGCCCGGCAGGTGGCCGAGTCGACCCCGGTGCCCAGCACCGACGTGTCACCGGCCGGCAGCCCGCTGGTGGAGCAGTTCACGGTGCTGACCCGGTCGCTGTTGGACGCGACCACGGTGGGGGAGGCGTTGGAGCGGGTCATCGTGGCCTGCACCAAGGCGATCCCGGCCGTGTCCGTGGCGAGCGTGACCATGCGCGCCCCGGACGGGACGTTCTCCACACCCGCCGAGACCCACGAGGTGGCCTACGAGCTGGACCAGGTCCAGTACGCGACCGGCGAGGGGCCGTGCGTGGACGCCGCCCGGCTGCCGGGGCCCGCGATGGCGTACAGCGACGACCTCGCCCACGACCCGAACTGGCCGGTGTTCGGGCCCGCCGCGGCGTCGCGCGGGATGGGGTCGCTGCTGTCCACCGCGCTGCTGCCCGACGCCCGCCCGCCCCGGCTGACCGGGGCGTTGAACCTGTACTCCCGCACGGTCCGCGGGTTCACGCTGGAGGACCGGGCCACGGCGCTGCTGCTGGCGACGCACGCGTCGCTGGCGCTGGCCGCCACGCAGGCGTACACGACCGCGGAGCTGAACGCCGAGCAGCTGCGCCGCGCCATCGACACCCGCGACGTGATCGGTCAGGCCAAGGGGATCCTGATGCACCGCAGGGGGATCACCGCGGACGAGGCGTTCGACGTGCTGCGGCGGACGTCGCAGCGGTTGAACGTGAAGCTGGCGGACCTGGCCGTGACGCTGGCCGAACGCCACGGGGACATCGAGCTCTAGGGGCGCTCACACCGTGCCGGTGAAGCGGTCCTCCAGCCACGCGTCGAGCGCCCGATCGTCCCTTGTGGACTTGAGGTAGCGGATCCACGCCCGCTGCTCGTGCAGGACCGCGCCCATCTCCCACACGCAGACGACCGGCCGGTGCGGGCCGAACTCGACGCGGGTGATCGGGGCGTCGTGACCGTCCTTGGCGTAGAGGGTCTGCCACATCTCGTTGTTGTTGCGCCAGGTGCAGACGATGAGGAAGTAGAAGCTGTCGCCGCAGAGGTGCTGGATCACGTAGCCGAGGTCCCCGGTGATGGCCAGGTCCCCGGCGGCGACCTCGTGGCGCAGGAACTCCCGGCCCTCCTCGCGCACCTTCTCGGTGATGGCGGCGGTCGCCTCCCGCACCTCGTACCACTTCAGGCGTCCCGGCGAGAGTTCCACGTCGGACTCGGGGAGCGCGACGACCTCCTTGTCGTAGTGGAGGTAGTCGGGGTGCACGCTGGTGTTGGTCACAGTCCTGATCCTAGAAGGGTTTCGAGGCCCAGGACCGCGGAACGGATCAACGGGTGGCGGCTCCCAGCCGGGTGGTCAGGTCCGTCAGCGCCGGGCCCAGCGGCAGGTCCACGCGGACGGTGGCGCAGCTGTCGCCGCGCGTCTCGCCGCGGTTGACGATCAGGACCCGCTTGCCGGTCTTGGCGGCGTGCCGCACGAACCGCAGGCCGGACATGACGGTGAGCGAGGACCCCAGCACCAGCAGCGCGTCCGCCGCGTCCACGAGCCGGTAGCACTCGTCGACGCGGGGGCGCGGGACGTTCTCGCCGAAGAACACGACGTCCGGCTTGAGGACGCCGGTCTCGCACGCGTCGCAGGCGACGAGGGTGAAGGTGCGGACGACGTCGTCGGCCAGCTCCACGTCGCCGTCCGGGTTGATCCGGGTCGCGGTGCCCTCGAAGGCGGGGTTGGCCGCGCGCAGCCTGCGGTCCAGGTCCTCGCGCGGGCTGGTCGCCCGGCAGTCCAGGCAGACGACCCGGTCCAGGCTGCCGTGCAGTTCCACGGCGTCCGGCGTGCCCGCGGCCTGGTGCAGGCCGTCGACGTTCTGGGTGATGACGCCGGACAGGAAGCCGTGGTCGCGCAGCGCGGTGACGGCCCGGTGGCCGTCGTTGGGCTCGGCGCGCGCGATGGTGCGCCACCCGAGGTGGCTGCGCGCCCAGTACCGCCTGCGGCCCTCGGGGCTGCCGACGAACTCCTCGTAGGTCATGGGGGTGTGGCGGCGGAGGCTGCCCTCCGCGCCGCGGTAGTCCGGGATGCCGGACTCGGTGGACAGGCCCGCTCCGCTGAGCACGACCACGCCGCGCCGGGCCACGACGTCGGCGACCTCGTCCAGGCTGGTCGTGCGGGGTAGGGGAGCGCCCGTCGCCGTCCAGCTGAGGGTGGGTCGGGTTCGCACGTCCTCGAGCTTACGTGTGTAGCGTCGGACGGGTGGAAGTCCAGGTCGTGGCGTTGTTGGTGTCGCCGGTGCACGCCTACGAGGGCCGTCCGCAGGACGGGCCGCGGGCCGACCCGCTGCTCGGGTCGTGCGACCGGGTGGAGGTGCGCGCGGGCCTCGGGCTGGTCGGCGACCGGTACTGCGGCAAGCCCGCGCACCGGAAGGCGTCCGTCACCGTGTTCGCCGCGGAGTCGCTGGACGCGATCACCGAGGAACTCGGCCTCGACGCGGTGCCCGACCCGGTGCTGCCGAGGCGCAACGTCGTGCTGCGCGGCTTCCCGGTCGACGGGCTCGCCGCCGGGCGGACGCGGGAGGGCGCCGTGTTCAGCCTGGACAGCGGCGACGGCCCGGTCCGGTTCCAGGCCTACCGGCCCGCGAGCCCGTGCGGCTGGATGGACCGGGTGCTGGCGCCCGGCGCGCACCGGGCGTTGCGCGGGCGCGGCGGGGTGCGGTGCGCGCCCTTGGACGACGGCGTCCTGCGGGTCGGCCCCGTGGTGGTCGAAGTCCTCTGACCGCTACTTGCGGCGGATCTTGACCAGGTCCATGTCCGTGGCCGATGCCTTGAGGTCCCGGAAGTCGACGCCCAGCTCGTCCACCGCGCGCGCCGCGGCGGCCAGGCCCCGGTCGCACACCGCCCGGTCGTTGTCCTCCACCGTCGCCCGCAGCTGCACGCGGAAGCTGAAGAAGTCCAGCGTCTTGTCGTAGGACAGCGCGCCCTCCTCGGAGAACCCGCCGGTCAGCAGCGCGTGCCGGTCCACCTCCGCGAGCAGCCGCGCTCGCCCGGCCTCGTCGAGGTCGGTGAACCGACCCCGCACCATGACCCGGTAGGTGTGCTCCGCCATGTCCGCTCCTCGTTCGCCGGTCGACCGGGGAATCCTCTCCCGCCGCCGCGGTCCGCGCCAACGAATTCCCGGCGGTCCGGTGTGGACGGTCAGCCCGTCTCGGAGATGCGCACGGCGGTCGACGTGTCGCCGGAGGTGGAGGCCACCACGGTGATCGTGTCGCCGGTGGCGATGTCCGCCGCCGTCCCGGCCGCCGCGGCACCGGGCGCGCCACCCGCGGCCGCGAACACCGTGGCGGCGTCGATCACGTAGGTCTTCGTGTACCCGTCCGTGCTCTCGGCGGTCACCGACGTGCTGGTGATCGCGGTGACCGTCCCGGTCTGCAACTCCCCGTGCGCCACGCCCGCGAGAGCGTCGCCACCGCCACCGGGCCCCATGCCCGCGGGCGCCTGCCCGATGGCGGACGACGACCCCGAGGAGTTGCTGGTGGCCCACACGACGGCCCCACCGCCGCCCGCGATGACCAGCGCGACGGCGGCCGCGATGATCCCCTTGCGGACCCGCGACGGCGGGGCCGGAGTCGGAACCTGCTGGACGGGCGCCTGCTCGGTCGTGGTCATCGCGCACTCCTCGTGGTCGGCTGTGAGGACCACCTTCACGTCCCCGACTGTGCCCGCCCTGTGCGTTCGACGAGAGCCGCCTGTGCGCCGGGCACCAGTCGGCGGCGACCTGGAGCACACCGGCATCGCGGCGGGTCAGCGCAGTGCCACGTCGTCGAGGTCGACCGTGATGGACACCCAGGACAGGTCCGGTGTCCCGTCGGGGTGGCGCAGGTGGATGTGGCGCTTGGTCGGCACCACGACACCGTCGACGGTGCGCTCGTCGCGGACGTAGTGGGCCACCGGGACGTCCCCGACCACCGCCGTGTCGTAGTCCATCCTGCGCAGCAGCCCCGTTTCCTCGAAGTAGTACCGCTGGGTCCGGCTGTGGGTGTCGATCGTGTCGGGGAAGGTGACGCTGAGGACGCGCCACGTCCGGTCGCCCTCGGTCCACGGGGCGACCTCGTGCGCCTCCACCCCGTCCCACGTGAACAGGTGCGGCTCCACCAGGTAGTGCCAGGTGGCGTAGCTGCGGAAGTACGCCGCCTGCGCGACCGTCCACGTGGTGTCGAGCGTCCTCGGGAACGTGGACCTGGGGTGGCGCAGCTCCTCCAGGACCGTGCCGTCCGCGGCGGTGACGGTCACCAGGTCCGCCGCCTTGTCGTGGACGACCGTGCGGCCGGTCGACTCCTGGACCTGGTGGAACCGCTGCCGCTTCAGGTCGGCCTCCACCCGGTCGACGCCGACGAAGTCCGGTCGGCCCATGGCCGCCCAGAACGGGCCGCCGTAGGTGATCCGGGCGGTCAGGGTCGTGAGCGATCGCCAGTGGTCGAGGCCGCCGTGCGCGTCCAGCACGAACTCCAGCAGGGCGTCCACGGTCAGCGGGCCGTGTCGAGGACGACGCGGAAGCGGGCGGCGCCGGACATCATGCGCTCGAACGCCTTGGGGGCCTCGGACAGGGGGAGCACCTCGTTCAGCGGGCGGATTCCCCGTGCCCGGCTGAAGGTCAGGCTGTCCTCGTTCTCGATCGAGCTGCCGGTGAGGCTGCCGCCGATGCTGCGCGTGCCGAAGATCAGGTCCGACGTCGAGACCGCGATCGGGTCCTGGCTCGCGCCGACGACGACCAGGTGGCCGCGAGGGGCGAGGCCGGGCACCAGTGCGGACATGATGTCGCCCGCCGCCGCCGTGGCCACGATCGTCGTGGCTCCGCCGAGGTCCCGCAGCGCGGCGGCGGGGTCCTGGACGTTCGTGTCGATGTAGTGGTGCGCGCCCAATTGCGCCGCGAGTTCGGCCTTGTCGGTGCCGCGCGAGATCGCCGCGACCCGGTAGCCGAGCTGGGCCGCGTACTGCACGCCGAGGTGGCCGAGACCGCCGATGCCCTGCACCGCGACGAGCGAGCCGGGACGGCTCCCGCCCTGCTGGAGGGCCTTGAACACGGTCAGGCCCGCGCACAGCAGCGGCGCCGCGTCGAAGGGGTCGAGGCCGTCGGGCAGCCGGACGAGGCCGCTGGCCCGCGCGTAGGCGACCTCGGCGTAGCCGCCGTCCACGACGGTGCCGGTGATCGGCTGGTCGGCGCAGTTCACGAAGTCGCCGCGACGGCACTGCTCGCACTCGCCGCAGTGGCCGTTGAGGAACCCGACGCCCACCCGGTCGCCGACCCGCCACGCGGTCACGCCCGCGCCGACGGCGTCGACGACACCGGCGATCTCGTGACCGGGGACGACGGGGGTGTTCGCGTCCGGCCGGAACAGCCCGTGCACGGCGAGGAGGTCGCTGTGGCACACGCCGCAGGCCTCGACGCGCAGGCGCACCTGGCCGGGCAGGGGGTCGGTCAGCTCTCGGTCGACCAGGGCGAAGTTCCGCTGGCCGGACACCTGGAACGCGCGGTAGGTGGACATGCTCTTGCTCCTCTAACGGGGTCAATGCGACCGGTCGTCTTACCTGCTCCTCGAACGGTAGAAGGCATGGTTTAAAAAAGCAAGTGCGCACATCTTTAAGTGAAGTTGCCGGTGGACTCTTGTACCCTGGGCGCATGAAGAGGTATGGCCAGCAGTGCTCGATCGCCAGGGCGCTGGACGTGGTGGGCGAGCGGTGGAGCCTGCTCGTCGTGCGCGAGCTGACCCTGGGACCGCGTCGGCACCGCGACCTGGCCGCGGGCCTGCCCGGCATCCCCAGCAACCTGCTCGCCGCCCGGCTCAAGGAGTTGCAGGCCGCCGGGGTGATCGTCCGGCGGACGCTGCCGCCGCCCGCGTCCGTTCCCGTGTACGAGCTGACCGAGTCGGGCCGCGCGCTGGGCGGGGTGCTGGGCGAGCTGCGGACGTGGGGGCTGGCCCACGGGCCGGAGAGCGCGGAGGGCGACACCCTCCAGACGGCGTGGGTGATGGCGGCGGCCGTCGACCGCGTCACCACGTTGCCCGAAGGCCTGTCGGGTGAGCTGCGGGTGGACGAGGAGTTCTACTCGTTCGCCGCGCACGACGGGGTGCTGGGGGTCCGCAGCGAACCGGCGCACGCGCCCGACGTGGTGTTCCGCCTGGAACCGGACGTGCTGTACGACCTGGCCACGGGCGACGTGACCGCGGCGGCGGCGCTGCGCCAGGCCACTGTGGACGGTGACGCCGCCGTGGCGCGGCACGTCGTGAAGTCCCTCGCGGGGATGCTCAGCCCGTCGCCGTGAGGTCGGTGGTGGCGGCCAGTTCGGTGACGACGTCGAGCAGCCTGCGCACGGCGGGATCGGTGTTGTCCGGGAGCCAGACCATCTCGGTGTCCGTGGTCTGGCCCGCCATCGGCACGAACACGACGCCGGAGCGGCGGAGGTCGCGCGAGGAGAGCGCGAGGTGGGTCACGCCGACGCCCGCCGCGACCAGCCCCAGCAGGCCTTGGACGCCGGCGGCCCGCTGCACGACGTTCGGGGTGAACCCCGCCGCCCGGAAGTTCTCCGCGTAGACGCGGTGCCACGGCTCCCACGAGTCCGGCGACGTGAGCACCCAGTTCTCGTCCGCGAGGTCCGCCAGCACCAGTTCGGTCCGGTCGGCCAGCGGGTGGCCCACGGGCAGCACCGCGCAGATCGGCTCGGTGACGACCGTCCTGGTGGCGAGTCCGTCGACCCGCGGCGTCCGGGCGAACCCCACGTCGAACCGGCCGGTCCGGATCCCGTCGACCAGCGGGGCGATGGTGATCTCCTCCGTGGTCAGCTCGACGTCCGGGAGGTGTTCACGGGCGGCTCGGACGACGGCGGGCAGCAGGTGGTTGGCCGCCGTGGTGAGGAAGGCCAGGCGGACGGTGCCGGACTCGCCGCGGATCGCCTTGGCGATCGCCGCGACGGCCTCGTCGGCGCGGGTCACGACGGCCTGGGCCTCGGGCACGAAGAGCGCGCCGACGCGGGTGAGGCGCGTGCCGCGGGTGTCGCGGTCGAAGAGGCGGGCGCCCAGCGCGCGTTCCACGGCGGCGATCTGCTGGGACAGCGACTGCTGCGCGATCCGCAGGCGCGCGGCGGCCCGCGTGAAGCTCAGCTCCTCGGCGACCACGAGGAAGTACCGGAGCTGCCGCAGTTCAGGCGTCACAGGTTCCGACTGTAACCCCGGCAGGGAACCGGTGTTGGACGGAGGTGTCGGGGGCCGCGCACAGTTGGATCATGCAACGCAGGATTCTTGGTGGCACGGGCATGTCGGTGAGCGGACTGGCGCTCGGGACGATGATGTTCGGCGCGATGGGCAACACCGACCACGACGAGTCGGTCCGGATGATCCACCGGGCGCTGGACGCAGGCGTGGACTTCGTGGACACGGCCGACGTGTACTCGAACGGGGAGTCGGAGGAGATCGTCGGCAAGGCCCTCAAGGGGCGGCGGGACTCGGTGGTCCTCGCGACGAAGTTCGGCCTGCCGATGGGGGACGACCCGAACCGGCGCGGCGGGTCGGCGCGGTGGGTGAAACGGGCGGTGGAGGACAGCCTGCGGCGGTTGGGCACGGAGTGGATCGACCTGTACCAGATGCACCGGCCGGACTACTCGACCGACGTGGCGGAGACGTTGGGGGCGTTGACGGACCTGGTGCGGGAGGGGAAGGTCCGGACGATCGGGTCGTCGACGTTCCCGCCCTCGGCGATCGTCGAGGCGCAGTGGGCGGCGTCGGTCGGTGGGTATCGGCGGTTCCTGGTGGAGCAGCCCCGGTATTCGATCCTGACCCGGACGGTGGAGGGCGGGGTTCTGCCGGTGGCGCGGCGGTACGGGATGGGTGTGGTGACCTACGGGCCGTTGAGCAGCGGGTGGTTGTCGGGGCGGGTTGAGCCTGGGCGGGGGCATCGGGCTGGTGGGGCTCCGCAGGTGTTCGACATGGGGGATCCGGCCAACCAGGTGCGGGCGAAGGTGGTGGGGGAGTTGACGGAGCTGGCCGGGGAGGCGGGGATGTCGTTGACGCACCTGGCTCTGGGGTTCGTGCTGGCGCATCCGGGGGTGGCGTCGGTCCTGATCGGACCTCGGACTCCGGAGCAGTTGGAGGAGTTGTTGGGGGCTGGGGACGTGGTGTTGGGGGGTGAGGTGTTGGACCGGATCGACGCGATCGTGGAGCCCGGCGGGGAGGTCAATCCGGCGGACAACTACTTCGCCGCGGTGCCGGAGTTGGGGGATGCCCGGTTGCGGAGGAGGTGACGGGGGCTTCACCCGATCGGGATTGGTCTGCTCGGGTGCCTGAGTGGTCTTGGTCGGGTGATCGTCCTGAGGTGGGACGCGGGGCTGACCTGTGGATCTTCTGGGAACGGTCTCAGATGGGGTTTGGTTGAACCGCTCGACCGATCTCCCCGTACTCCCGGTGTGGGGCAATCGGGCACGATTCGGGTCTGCCGAGGAGCGCGGTGATGAGCAATCCCTTGGCGCAGTTGGCGTTTCGGGTTTCCCTCACGATCGCGGCCATCGGGTTGTGCGGCACCGTGCTGGCCGCGGCCGTGGGGTTGGTGTTGATGGCCGCGTTGCCGTCGGCCGCCGCTGGCACGCAGGTGTGCGGGAAGAACGAGGTCGTGCCCGCCGGTGGGGCCGACTACCTCGCCGGTACCAATGTCGTCGGCGGGGTGGAGACCGGGCAGTGCGTCACCGTCGGCGACCAGTCGTTGAAGGTCGACAGCGCCGAGCACGACCGGGCTCCCGGTGGGCCTCCGGCCGCTACCCCCTCGCTGCTGAAAGGCTGCCACCTCGGGGTGTGCTCGGAGAACAGCGGGTTGCCGGTGCAGGTTTCCCGGTTGCCCGAGCTGACCAGCGACCTGGTCACCACGCAGGCCGACGAGGGAGATTACGCGGCCGCGTACACGGTGTGGTTCCACAGCCGGCCCGCTGTGGACGGGCCGGTGGACGGGGCCGAGTTGGCGATCTGGTTGCACGGCAACGGGGAGGCGCGGCCCGCCGGGATGATGATGGCGGGCGCGCTGCCGATTTCCGGGGCCAGCTGGGACGTGTGGTTCGAGAAGGCCGACGGGCGGAACCGGATCACGTACGAGCGGGTCGGGGACGTGACGTCCGTTGCGGGCCTTGACGTCCGGGCGTTCGGGAAGGACGCGGTCAACCGCGGGTGGGTGAAGGCCGACTGGTACCTGATCGGCGTTGAGGCCGGGTTCGACCTGTGGCGCGGTGGCGCGGGGAACTCGGTCGACCGGTTCGACCTCGCCGTCGGCGAAGCGGCTCCGGACCAGGGGCCCGCCTCGTGCACGGCGAAGCTGTTCGTCGACGACACGTGGGCCGAGGGGTTCACCGCGACGATCGTGGTGACCAACACCGGCAAGCGCGCGGTCGAGGGGTGGGCCGTGGACTGGGCGTTCCCGGCGGGGCAGAAGGTGCAGAACACCTGGAACGCGGTCATCACGCAGAAGGGCAAGGCCGCGCACGCCGTGAACGTCGACTACAACGGGTTCATCCAGGCCGCCGGGACGGTCAGCTTCGGGTTCGTGGGGACCGGTCCCGCGCCCAAGGCGGTCGCCGTGACCTGCGTCAGCCCCGCCCGATGAGCGGCATCGCGGTGGCCATGACGGTCATGAACTGCACGTTCGCGTCCAGCGGCAGCCCGGCCATGTAGCGGACGGCGTCCGCCACGACCCGCACGTCCATGGTCGGCTCCGGCGCGGTGGTGAAGTCCGCCTGGAGGACGCCCTGGCTCATGCGCTCGGTCAACGGGGTGGTGGCGTTGCCGATGTCGATCTGGCCGCACGCGATGCGGTACCGCCTGCCCTCCAGCGAGAGCGACTTCGTGATGCCGGTGACGGCGTGCTTGGTGGCGTTGTAGGCGATGGCGTTCGGGCGGGGCGCGTACGCCGACACCGAGCCGTTGTTGATGATCCGACCGCCCTGCGGGTCCTGGTCGCGCATGGTCCGGAACGCCTCGCGGGCGCACAGGAACGTGCCGGTCAGGTTGGTGTCGACGACCTTCGCCCACTGGCCCGCGGTGAAGTCCTCGACCGGGGTCGCGCGCACGTTGGTGCCCGCGTTGTTGAACAGCACGTCGACCCGGCCCCACCGCTCGCGCACGGCCTCGAACAGGGCGACCACCGACTCCTCGACGGTCACGTCGGTCGGCACGACCAGCACGTCGTCGCCGGACGCCGTCTCGGCCAGCGCGTCGGGTTTGCGGCCCGCCAACGCCACCCGGTAGCCCGCCTCCAGCAGGGTCCGCGCCGCCGCCCGGCCCACGCCGGACCCCGCGCCCGTCACCACCGCGACACCCGCCATGATCCACGCCCCCTCGCTCGCCTTCCGCGATCATAGGGGCCCCTTCCTGCGGGAACCGGGTGGTTACCATCTGCGTCGATGGCTGTGTGGCGGACGGATCCGGGAGAACGATGACGGCGGAGACCTTCGGGCCCTATCGCATCGAGGCGCTGCTCGGACGCGGTGGCATGGGCGAGGTGCACCGCGCGTACGACACCGTCCACGACCGGGTCGTGGCGTTGAAGCGGCTGTCCGCGCAGTTCAACGACGACGCCGACTACCGGGCGCGGTTCCGGACCGAGTCGAGGATCGTGGCCAGGCTGCGCGAGCCGCACGTGATCCCGATCCACGCGTACGGCGAGATCGACGGCCACCTCTACCTGGACATGCGGCTGGTCGAGGGCCAGGACCTCACCGACCTGATCGACTCCCCGCTCGAGCCCCGGCGGGCCGTGCGGATCGTCGAGCAGGTCGCGAGCGCGCTGGACGCCGCCCACGCGGACGGGCTCGTGCACCGGGACGTGAAGCCGTCGAACATCCTGGTCGCCGCCGGGGACTTCGTGTACCTGGTCGACTTCGGCATCGCCCGCAGCTCGTCGCCCACGGCCACGCACCTCACCGCGTCCGGCGACGTCGTCGGCACCCTCGACTACATGGCGCCCGAGCGGTTCGGCAGCGGCCCGGTCGACGGCCGGGTGGACGTGTACGCGCTGGCCTGCGTGCTGTTCACCAGCGTCACCGGTCGCCGTCCGTTCGGCGGCGACACGACCGCCGCCCAGATCTGGGCCCACATGCAGGAGCCGCCGCCGCGCGCCTCGCACTTCGTCCCCGACGTGCCGCCCGCGCTGGACGAGGTGATCGTCAAGGGGATGGCGAAGGACCCTGAGCAGCGCTACCCGACGGCCGGGGCGTTCGCGTCCGCCGCCGCGCGGGCGGTCGACGAGGCCCCCGCCGTCCTGGCCGTGCCGCCCCGCACGCTCCCGATGCCGCCACCCACGCAGGTCCAGCCGACCCAACCCCGTACGGGGCCACCGTTCACGCCGCCACAGGGCCAGCCCCCGGTCCAGCCGCTCTCGCCTCGCACGGGGCCGCCGTTCACGCCGCCGCAAGGGCAGCCCGCCCCCACTCCGCCGCAGGGGCAGCCGCCGATCCGTCCCACCTCGCCGCCGGTCCACCCGCACGGCCCGACGCGGCGGGACAAGGCGGCGATCGTCGGGGCCATCGCCACGATCGCCGTGATCATCGCGGCCGTCGTGACCGTGCTGATCATCAAGGGTCAGGGGAACACGGAGGCGGGCGGGCAGACCACGACCACGCCGCCGCCCACGTCCACCTCGACCAAGCCCGTCACCACCTCGGTCGAGACGACGGCCACCACCACTACCACCACGTCGTCGTCGAAGCCCGCGCCGCCCAACCCGGCGGTGGCCGCGTTGCAGGGCGTGCTGCCGTCGGTCTACATCGGCAACCCCACGTGCAAGGAGCGCGAGAACGGCACCGGGGGAGAGTCGGCGACGGTCCGGTGCACGGTGGCGAACGTCGAGGACAGCCGGTTCGACCCGCCGAGCGAGGCCGTGTTCCGCCTCTTCCCCGACCGGGCCTCGCAGGACGCCTACTTCGCCAAGCTGGTGCAGGACAACAACATCCCGCGCAACGACAGCCAGGGCGGGTGCCGTCCGGTGACGATCCCGACGCACTACGCCGCGATCTACCGCACCGAGGCGGGGCCGCTGCCCGGCGAGTTCACCACGTGCTTCGTCAAGGACGGCACGGGGCAGCTGTGGTGGGTGGACTCGAAGACCCTGGTGATCGGCCAGCTGATCTCGACCAGCGCCACCAGCCCCGAACTGCTGGAGCAGCTCGACCTCTGGTGGAACGGCCAGATCCTCACGACGATGGGCTGACCAGCCCGGCCAGCAGCAGGTCCAGCAGCCGTCCGGCGAGGGCGCGCTGGTCGGCGCCGCCCGCGATGAGCGTCACGCCGCCCAGCGCCATCAGCACGTCGTCCGGGTCCACGTCCGCGCGGATCGCGCCTTCCGCCACGCCCGCCGCCAAGAGCGTGGCCAGGGCTTCGGTGAGCAGGTCGCGGGTGCGCATCCGCAGGTCGCCCTGGGTGACGAGGACGGCGTGCAGCGCCTCGGCCATGCCGTGCTTGGTGGCCATGTAGTCGACGAAGCCGTCCATCCACGCGCGGAGCGCGTCCCGTGCCGACGAGGTCTCCAGCGACTCGGCCGCCGCCTCGCACAGCCGGGCCGTCTCGTTGCGGTAGGTGGCCTCGATCAGCCGCTCCCTGGTCGGGAACCGCCGGTACAGCGTGCCGATGCCCACGCCCGCGTCCTTGGCGATGTCCTTGAGCGACGCCTCCGACCCGTCGCGGGCGAACGCGCGGGCGGACGCCTCCAGCAGCCGGTCCTCGTTCTGCCGCGCGTCGGCGCGCAGCGGACGGGTGTTCTCGGGTGGCACGGGTCTCCTCCGCTGGCTATCCGGAGTCGACTCCGCTTACTCTGGAGATTAACCGGAGTCGACTCCGGATAGTTTAGACGAGAGGGAGAGCCATGGAACTCCTCACCACCCCGTTCGACGCCCGGTCCACCGCCGCGGAGGTCGTTGCGGGCGTCGACCTGGACGGCCGCAGGGTCGTCGTCACCGGCGGGGCCTCGGGGATCGGCCTGGAGACCGCCCGCGCGCTCGCGGGGGCGGGCGCGGAGGTGACCCTCGCGGTCCGGGACGTCGTCGCCGGTCAGCGCGCCGCGGACGGTGTCACCGAGGGCAAGCCGGTGCTCGTGGCCCCGCTCGACCTGTCCGACCGGGCGTCCGTCGCGGCCTTCGTCGCGAGCTGGACGGGGCCGCTGCACGTGCTGGTCGCCAACGCGGGCGTGATGGCCCCGCCGGAGACGCGCACGCCGGAGGGCTGGGAGATCCAACTCGCCACCAACCACCTCGGCCACTTCGCGCTGGCCGTCGGCCTGCACGACGCCTTGGCCGCCGCTCGTGGCCGGGTCGTCGTGGTCAGCTCGGTCGGGCACGTCAACGGCGAGTTCCTGTTCGACGACCCGAACTTCGAGCGCCACCCGTACGACAAGTGGGCCGCCTACAGCCAGTCCAAGACCGCGAACGTCCTGTTCGCGGTCGAGGCGAACCGGCGGTGGGCCGCCGACGGCATCACGGTGAACGCCCTCAACCCCGGCCGCATCCACACCAACCTGCTGCGGCACATCGGCGACGTGGCCACCGCGGACGCGCCCAAGGCGTTCGAGGCGACCAGCGACGCGGTCGTGTGGAAAACCGTGGAGCAGGGCGCGGCCACGTCGGTGCTGCTCGCCGCCTCGCCGCTGCTGGACGGCGTCGGCGGGCGGTACTTCGAGGACTGCGCCGAGGCGGGCCCGGTGGAGCCGGGCGTTCGCCGGGGCGTCGCCG
>NZ_JBHYHC010000074.1:0-44937 GCF_042738955.1 Umezawaea sp. NPDC059074 | reverse complement strand
TTGATCGGGCCAAAAGGCAGTGCCCCAAAGCCCTGCCCGATCTCCAATTTTAAGGGGCAAATCCCCCAAATAAAATCGGCCACGTTCCGTGGCCGCGTCTTGCGTGCCGTCGGGGTCGCCAGGTGGCTGGTAGTGCCGATGTGGTCGCCAGGTGGCTGGTGGTGTCGTTGTGGTCGTCTGGTGGCTGTCTGTCTGTTGGTTGGTTCTTTTGCCGTGAAGGGTCGTAGTCCGAGGTATGTCAGTATTCGGGACGGCTGTGTCCGTCCGTTGACATCGCGTTGTGCCGGCCCAAAACTCTGTCTCATGAGTGGCCGCGAAGTCCTGGTCGCTCGCCTCCACGTCGATCTTCGGCGGCAGGCGAGCGCGATCTGTCGCACGCGCTGATCTCCCCTTCGCCGTTCGGGCGCTGACGCCCGCATCCCTTTTCCTGTCACCGCTGGAGAAATCGTGTCGATTTCCACTGCGGGTGTACTCGCGCGCCCAAATGAGGATGGTTTCGCTGCGCGCTCCACCCCTCGAGCCCGAAAACGTCGTTTGCCCGACCTGCGTCGCTGGCTCAGTCCTCTGGCTCTGCTCGTGCTCTGGCAGGTCGCCAGCAGTACCGGTGTCCTGCCGCCCGACAAGCTGGCATCGCCCCTCACCGTCTTCAACTCCGCTGTGGAACTGACCGCTGATGGCCAGTTGGGCAGTGCCTTCGTCGTGTCGATGGGGCGAGTTGCTGGTGGGTTTGCCATCGGTGCGTTCATCGGTGTTGCGCTGGGGCTGCTGTCTGGGCTTTCCCGGTGGGGTGAGCGTGTCTTCGATCCGCCGGTCCAGATGTTGCGCACCCTGCCCCACCTGGGGTTGATCCCTCTTTTCATCCTCTGGTTCGGTATTGGGGAGCAGCCGAAGTTGGCGCTGGTGGCGGCGGGGGTTGCCTTTCCGCTCTACCTCAACCTGCACGCCGGTATCCGTCAGACCGATCCCGGTTTGCTGGAGGCGAGTCGGGTGCTCGGTTACACCGGGGTGGAGCGGGTGCTGCACGTCGTGCTGCCGTCCGCGTTGCCGCAGACGTTGGTGGGGCTGCGGATTTCCCTTGGTGCTGCCTGGTTGTCGTTGATCGTTGCCGAGCAGGTCAACGCCGAGGCGGGCATCGGTTACCTGATCAACAACGCGCGGGAGTTCCTGCGCACCGATGTGGTCGTCGTCGGGCTGCTCGTCTACGCCCTCCTGGGGCTGGCGACCGATGGGCTCGTGCGGGCACTCGAAAGGAGGCTGCTCCGGTGGCAAGCGCGGTGAGCGTTCGTGGGCTGGTCAAGGAGTTCGGGGCGCGGCGGGTGCTCGATGAGGTCGACCTGGACATCCAGCCCGGTGAGTTCGTGGCCCTGCTCGGGCGTAGTGGGTCGGGCAAGTCGACGTTGTTGCGCGTGCTTTCGGGGCTCGACACGGATGTTGACGGGACGTTCGACGTGCCCGGCACTGTCTCGGTGGCGTTCCAGCAGCCGCGGTTGCTGCCGTGGCGGAAGGTGTGGCGGAACGTGTCCCTCGGGTTGAGGGGTGTGGATGGCCGTGCCGTTGCCGAGAAGGCGTTGGCCGAGGTTCGGTTGAGCGATCACGTCGATGCTTGGCCGTTGACGTTGTCCGGGGGTGAGGCGCAGCGGGTGTCGTTGGCCCGTGCGCTGGTTCGTGAGCCGGACGTGTTGTTGTTGGACGAGCCGTTCGGTGCTTTGGACGCGTTGACGCGGTTGGCCATGCACCACCTGGTGGACCAGTTGTGGCGTGAGCACCGGCCCGCCGTGCTGTTGGTGACCCATGACGTGGACGAGGCGTTGTTGCTGGCCGACCGTGTTCTCGTGCTCGATGAGGGGCGGATCGTCGCCGAGCACCACGTGAGCCTTGCCCGTCCTCGTCGTCGAGTGTCCCTTGTGGACCTCCGTACCCGTGTGCTGGCCGATCTGGGAGTCGATGATGTCGAAGCCGCGTAGGCGATTGCTGGTCGGAGCGCTGGCCGCGGTGCTGCTGGCGGGGTGCGGGACGGCGGCTACCACGTCGGGCACCGTGCCCGCCTCGGTCAGTCCCGAGGAACTGGCGAAGGTGGTGTTGAAGGTCGGTGACCAGAAGGGTGGGGCGAAGTCGCTGCTCACGGCCGCGAACCTGCTGGCCGACGCGCCTTACAAGATCGAGTGGGCCACGTTCACGTCCGGGCCTCCGTTGTTGGAGGCCGCGTCCGCTGGTGCGGTGGACGTCGGTGGGGTCGGGAACACGCCGCCGATCTTCGCCGCCGCGGCGAACGCCAAGATCGCCGCGGTGTCGGTGGCCAAGGGCAACGTGGAGAGCGACGCCTTCCTGGTGCCCGGTGACTCGCCGCTCAAGGCGGTGGCGGACCTGAAGGGCAAGAAGATCGCCGTGGCCAAGGGGAGTTCGGCGCACGGGCAGGTGCTGTTGACGTTGCGCGCGGCCGGGCTGTCCACAAAGGACGTGAACCTGACGTTCCTCCAACCGTCGGACGCCTACGCGGCGTTCACGCAGAAGCAGGTCGACGCGTGGGCCGTCTGGGACCCGTACACGTCGCAGGCCGAGCTGGAGGCGGGCGCTCGGGTGCTGGCGACCGGTGAGGGCACCTCGAACGGCTACACGTTCCAGGTCGCGGGCACGGCCGCCTTGGCCGACGGCGGCAAGAACGCGGCGATCAAGGACTACCTGATCCGGTACGCCAAGGCGCAGGTCTGGGCCGACTCGCACCGCGAGGAGTGGGCGCAGGCGTGGGCCAAGGAGACCGGGTTGAAGATCGAGGTCGCCCGTGCCGCCGTGGACCGGGGCAGCGACCTGCCCGGCGCGCTCGACGACACCGTGGTGAAGTCCGAGCAGGACCTGGCGGACGCGTTCACCGAGGACAAGACGCTGCCCGGAAAGGTGGACTTCGCGAAGTTCACCGACACCCGGTTCCAGGCCGACCTGAAAGCCGCCCGCGGAGGCAACTCATGAGCGTGACCCTGCACTGGTTCCTGCCCACGTCCGGTGACGGCCGCACGATCGTCGAGCGGTTCCACGCCAACCGCAGCCAGGGCGCTCCCGCGCAGCGGGACCCCGACATCGACTACCTGGCGCAGGTCGCCCGCGCCGCCGAGGCCAACGGGTTCGTCGGGGTGCTCACGCCGACCGGCACGTGGTGCGAGGACGCGTGGCTGACGACCGCCGCGCTGATCGCCCAGACCAAGACGCTGAAGTTCCTGGTGGCGTTCCGGCCCGGCGTCATCTCGCCGACGCTGGCCGCGCAGATGGCGTCGACCTACCAGCGGATCTCCAAGGGTCGGCTGCTGCTCAACGTCGTGACCGGCGGTGACGCGATCGAGCAGCAGCGGTTCGGCGACTGGCACGACCACGACCAGCGCTACGCCCGCACCGACGAGTTCCTGCACGTCGTGCGGAACGCGTGGACGGGCAAGCCGTTCGACTTCTCCGGCGAGCACTACCGGGTGGCGGGCGCGACCGTGCTCGCGTCGCCGAACCCGACGCCGCAGATCTACTTCGGCGGGTCCTCCGACGCGGCCCTGCCGGTCGCGGCGCGGCACGCCGACGTGTACCTCACGTGGGGCGAGCCGCCCGCGCAGGTGGCGGAGAAGATCGGCCGCGTGCGGGAGCTGGCGGAGGCGCAGGGGCGGACCGTGCGGTTCGGCATCCGGCTGCACACGATCAGCCGTGACACGTCCGCGGAGGCATGGCTGGAGGCGGCGAAGCTGCTGGACGCGCTGGACCCCGAGCACGTGCGCTCGGCGCAGTCGCAGCTCGGCGCGAGCCAGTCCGTCGGCCAGCAGCGGATGGTCGCGCTGCACGGCGGCGACCTCAGCGCGGGCGTGCGCGGCCTGGAGATCCACCCCGGCCTGTGGGCGGGGATCGGGCTCGTGCGCGGCGGCGCGGGCACGGCGCTGGTCGGCAGTCACAGCGAGGTCGCCGACCTGATCGAGGAGTACCACTCGCTGGGCGTGGAGGAGTTCGTGCTGTCGGGCTACCCGCACCTGGAGGAGGCGTACTGGTTCGGCGAGGGCGTGCGGCCGGAACTGGCCCGCCGCGGCCTGCTCGCCGGGCAGGAGAACCTGGTCACGACCGGGTGAGACGCCGATGGCCTGCCCTTCCTGGGGGAAGGGCAGGCCATCGGGTCGATCGGACTAGACGGACGGGGTGAGCGCCCAGTGGTTGCCCGCGGCGGTCGTGCCGTAGGTGATCACGTTGCCGCCGCGGCTCGGGCGGATCTGGCCGTTGCCGACCCAGAAGGTGTTCGACGAGGTGTTGTAGATGCCCCGGACCTCGATGGGCTCGACCGTGGTGCTGGAGCCGAGGATGTTGTAGGTCGCGCAGGTGCCCTTGTTGACGACGAAGGTGCTGAAGCCGCCGCGGTTGGGGAACACCACGTAGGACGCGTAGTTGCCGTTGGAGCAGACCTGGATCTGGCCGCTGCCCGCGGCGGCGGCGGAGCCCGCCGTGCCGAGCACCGTCGCGGTCGCCATGGTGGCGACCACGGCCGCGCCCGCCGCGATGCGCTTGACGCTGTCCATGCCGAGCTTCACGTTCTTCTCCCACTCGTCGGTGCTGTGCTGCTGTGGGCCAGAAGCTAGGGGCGGCGAACTCCTTGCTACAACGGGAAAACGCGTCTCGACGACGGCAGGGCAGGATCTGCTGCGCGAAAGATCATTCTCTTATCGCGCTCTTAACCCCGCAGTGACGAACGGGCTTCCACGGCGGTGTCCGAGTTGTCGCTGAACAGCCCGTCGATGCCCGTGGCGAAGAACTTCGCGTACTCGTCGAACGCGCGCCCGTACGCGGCCGGGTCGGTCGACGACCGGTAGTCCGCGGGCAGGAACGTGTTCTCGTTGCGGAAGGTGAACGGGTGCACGACAAGCCTCACCGCGTGCGCGTCCTTGACGAGGGTCGTCGGCGCGGCGAGGAAACCGGCCGCGTCCCGTGGGATGATCCGGTCCTTCGACGGGCCGATGCCGTCGGCGTAGGACGCGATCTCCTTGAGCCCGGCGGGCTTCACCAGGTCGTCGTACGTGCGCTTGTCACCGGCCTTGGTGAAGTCGTACGGCGCGCCCGTGGCGTTGATCAGCTGCACGATCGGCACCCGCAGGGACTTGTTCAGCACCTTGAGGTTTGCGACCTCGAACGACTGCACGAACACCTTGGCGTCGCGGCGGTTGAGGCCGTTGCGGTTGAGCGCGTCGACCAGCTTCGGCTCCAGCGGCAGGCCGATGTCCTGGAAGTACGTGGGGTGCTTGGTCTCCGGGTAGATGCCGATGTCCCGCCGCAGCTCCTTGGTGAGCCGCTTCTGGAGGTCGATGACCTCCTGGAAGGTCGCGATCTCGAACCGGCCGTCGTACAGGGTGTTGCGCGGGCGGACCTCCGGGATGCGCTCCTTGGCGCGCAGCGTCTTCAGCTCGGCCAGCGTGAAGTCCTCGGTGAACCAGCCGGTCAGCGCGACGCCGTCGATCGTCTTGGTCGCCTTGCGGGACGCGAACTCCGGGTGGTCGGCGACGTTCGTCGTGCCGCCGATCTCGTTCTCGTGCCGGGTCACGAGCTTGCCGTCCTTGGTGGAGACCAGGTCGGGCTCGAAGTAGTCCGCGCCCATCCGCACGGCCAGCTCGTAGGACGCCAGCGTGTGCTCGGGCCGGTAGCCCGCGGAGCCGCGGTGCCCGATGACCAGCGGGCCGGTCGGGCGCGACCAGGACTCGGCCTGGCGGTCGGTGTCCTGCGGGGCGGCGGACGCGGCGGGCAGCACCGCGACCCCCACGAGCGCGAGGGCGGCGAGCACCGCCCCGGCCAAAGCGATTCGGGCCATGGTCGAGGACCTCCTGGTACGGGACGGGACGGCCGCAGCCTCGTCGCGCGCGGCGTCATCCCGACCACCGTAGGAGGTACTCGAGGTCACGTCGGGGTGAACAAGAGGCAGCGGTTCGCCGTCTCGATTCCACGCCGATTGGCGGGTGTCGCTGTGACCCCGGTCACCGGTACGGTCGGCTGAGCTGATCGACATCGGGGGTGTCCGTGGCGGGTCCTGTCGAGCGCGTCAGCTCGTCCCCGGACGAGCGTCCCGACGTGGCCGGACTCGTCGCCGAGCACGACGAGGAACGGCCGTCGCGCACGCTCGGCGGACGCTGGGAACTCGGCGTGTGGATCGCCGCGCTGGCGGTGGCGCTGCTGGTGCTCAAGCAGGTGTTCGACCCGTTCAGCAAGGGCAACCAGTTCTACCTCGTGGTGTTCCTCGGCCTGACGCTGCCGCTGGTGTTCCTGAGCTACCGGCCGTGGCGGTCGGCTCCCGACGACCCCGGCCCGCTGGACTGGGCGCTGGCGCTGGTGGCGCTGCTCGTCGGCCTCTACCCGGTGCTCGGCGGCTACGACGCGTTCCTGGACCGGCAAGGCCAGCTCTCCACGCTGGACGTCATCGCCGGGGCCCTGCTGCTGGTGCTCGTGCTGGAGGCCTGCCGCCGCACGACCGGCGCGGTGCTGCCGGTCGTGTGCCTGGTGTTCCTGGCGTACGCCTACTACGGCGGGTACCTGCCGCAGGGCTGGGCGGTCGCGCACGCGGGCATCGACTTCAGCCAGATCGTCAACGCGCTCTACAACGACGCCAGCGGCTTCTTCGGCACCCCGCTCGACGTCGCCGCGACCTACATCGTGCTGTTCACGATCTACGGCGCGGTCCTGGACTCGTCCGGCGCGGGCAAGTTCTTCGTGGACATCAGCTTCGCCGCGTTCCGCAACTCCCGCACCGCGCCCGGCCGCACCGCCGCGCTGTCCGGGTTCCTGCTCGGCACGGTGTCCGGCTCGGGCACCGCGACCACGGTCAGCCTCGGCGCGGTGACGTGGCCGATGCTGCGCAAGGCGGGCTACCCCCGTGAGAACGCCGGTGGCCTGCTGGCGGCGTCCGGCATCGGCGCGATCCTGTCGCCGCCGACGCTCGGGGCGGCCGCGTTCATCATCGCCGAGTACCTCCAGACCTCGTACCTGGACGTGCTGCTGTGGGCGACCGTGCCGACGCTGCTGTACTACCTCGGCATCGTGCTCGCGGTAGAGGCCGACGCCCGCCGGTTCGGCGCCCGCCCGGTCGCCGTGGACTCGCCCAGCGCGGGGAAGTTGTTGCTGCGCGGCGGTTACCACTTCCTGTCGCTCGGCGTCATCGTGCTGTTCCTGGCGCTGGACATCCCGCCGTTCGCCGCCGTCGTCTACGCCAGTGGGGTCGCCGCGCTGTTCGCGTTGATCAGCCTGCGGCACGAGGACCGGTTCTGGCTGGTGTGGCTGCGGTCCGTGGCGAACGCGCTGGCGACCGGTGTGCGCGGCGCGCTGCCGGTGATCGCGGTGTGCGCGGCGGCCGGGATCATCACGTCGACGATCACCAAGACCGGGCTGGGGCAGGTGCTCGCGTCGGCGCTGGTGGCCGCGGCCCGCGCGGTGTCGTCCGACCCGACGGTCGTGCTGGCGCTGACGGTCGTGCTCGCGGCGGTCGCGGTCGGCGTGCTCGGCCTGGCCGTGCCCGTGACGGCGTCGTTCATCATCTCGTGGGTCGTGATCGGGCCCGCGCTGGCCGACCTCGGCGTCGCCGCGCCGGAACGCGCGATGTTCATCTTCTACTACGCCGTGCTGTCCGAGGTGACGCCGCCGACGGCGCTCGCCGCGGTGGCCGCCGCCGCGATCACCGGCGGCGCGGTGATGAAGACGATGTGGCAGACGTGGAAGTACACGCTGCCCGCGTTCCTCGTGCCGATCGCGTTCGTGCTGACCGACAACGGGTCCGCCCTGCTGCTCCAGCGGCCCTGGCTCGACGGGCTGTGGGTGGCGGTCGTGTCCGCGCTCGGCGTGGCGGCGCTCGCGGTCGTCACCGGCGGCTGGCTCGTCAGCCGGGCGGGCCTGCCGGAACGCCTGCTCTGCGTGCCCGCCGCGCTGCTCCTGCTGTACCTCCAGCCCGCCACCATCGCCGTCGGGATCGGCTTCCTGGCGGTGGCGGTGGTCGTCCACCTCGTGTTGCGGAAGGGGAGAACCCGAGATGCGTAGCTGGCTGCTCAAGGTCGCCGCGGGGGCGCTCGCGGTGGGACTGGTCGCCACGGGGTGCGGCGGCAAGCGCGAGGCGGCGCCCGCGGCGTCCGGCAGCTCGGGCTCGTGCGAGGCCGCGGAAGGCCGGATCACCATCGCGACCGGCAACGCGGGCGGCGTGTACTACGTGGTCGGCGGCGGCCTGGCGCAGCTGATCAGCGCCAACACGAAGCTGAAGGCCACCGCCGCCGAGACGGGCGCGTCGGTGCAGAACATCCAGCAGCTCGTCGCGGGCAACTACGACGTGGCGTTCTCGTTGGCCGACACGGCCGCGGACGCCGTGAACGGCAAGGACGCGTTCGACGGGAAACCGCAGAAGGTCAAGGCGCTGACGCGGCTGTACCCGAACTACACGCAGGTGCTCGTGCGGACGGACAGCGGCATCAACAGCGTCGCCGACATGCGGGGCAAGCGGATCTCCACCGGTTCGCCGAAGTCCGGCACCGAGGTGATCGCCAACCGGCTGCTGGCCGCCGCGGGCCTGAACCCGGCCTCGGACGTGCAGGCGCAGCGGCTCGACCTCACCAAGACCGCCGACGGCATGAAGGACGGCAGCGTCGACGGGCTGGTGTGGTCCGGCGGCCTGCCGACCGCGCAGATGACCGACATCACCACGTCGTTGAAGGACAAGGTGAAGCTGATCGACGTGAGCGGGCAGCTCGACGCGTTGAAGAAGATCAACCCGGTGTACGACGTGGCCCCGATCCCGGCGGCCACCTACGGTTTCGCGGCCGACGTGAAGACCATCGTCGTGCCCAACGTGCTGCTCGTCCGCGACGACTTCCCCGAGGCGAACGCGTGCGCCCTCACGAAGCTCGTCTACGACAAGAAGGCGGACCTGGAGAAGGTCCACCCGGCGGCCAAGGACATCCTCCGCGACAAGGCGGCCGACACCGCCCCCGTGCCCCTGCACCCCGGCTCGGAGCGGGCACTGCGGGGTTAGCCCGGATAGTCAACTACGCTGCTCCATCGTGCGTGTCCTGGTCATCGGGTCTGGCGCCCGTGAACATGCCCTTGTCCTCGCTCTGGCGAAGGACCCCGAGGTGATCGCGCTTGCCTGCGCACCGGCGAATGCCGGGATAGCGGGGCTGGCCGAGGTCTACGGGGTCGACGTCGGCGACGCCGGGGCTGTCGCCGCCCTGGCCAAGGAGTGGAACGCCGACCTCGTCGTGGTCGGCCCCGAACAACCGCTCGTGGCGGGCGCGGCGGATGCCGTCCGCGCGGCGGGCGTCCCGTGCTTCGGCCCGTCGAGGGACGCGGCGCGGATCGAGGGCTCCAAGGCGTTCGCGAAGGACGTGATGAACGCCGCGGGCGTGCCCACGGCCACGAGCGAGATCGTCGACACCTCGGCCCGCCTCGACTCCGCGCTGAACCGGTTCGGACCGCGCTGGGTCGTGAAGGACGACGGCCTGGCCGCGGGCAAGGGCGTCGTCGTCACCAGCGACCGCGCGGTCGCCCGCGCCCACGCCATGACCCTCCTCGAAGGCGGCCACCCGGTCCTCCTCGAGTCCTTCCTGGACGGCCCCGAGGTCTCCCTCTTCTGCCTCACCGACGGCACCACCGTCGTCCCGCTCCTCCCGGCGCAGGACTTCAAGCGCGTGGGCGACGGCGACGCGGGCCCCAACACCGGCGGCATGGGCGCGTACTCGCCCCTCCCGTGGGCGGGCCCGGACCTCGTCGACACGATCGTCTCCACGTGCGTCCAGCCGGTCATCGACGAGATGCGCGAACGCGGCACCCCGTTCACCGGCCTGCTCTACGCGGGCCTGGCCATGACGTCCACGGGCCCCCAGGTCATCGAGTTCAACTGCCGCTTCGGCGACCCGGAGACCCAGTCGGTCATCTCCCTGCTCCACACCCCGCTGGCGGGCCTGTTCCTGGCCGCCGCCAACGGCACCCTCGCTGCCCACCCGCCCCTCGACTGGGCGGAGGGCTACGCGGTGACGGTCGTCATCGCGGCCGAGGGCTACCCCGGCAGGCCCCGCACCGGCGACGTCATCGGCGGCGCGGAAGCGGACGGCGTCCTCCACGCGGGCACCCGCCGCCGCGAAGACGGCGCGGTCGTCTCCACCGGCGGCCGAGTCCTGTCCGTGGTCGGCACCGGCACCACCCTGGTCGACGCCCGCACCGACGCGTACACCCGCGTGGCGAGCGTCCACCTCACCGGCAGCCACCACCGCACCGACATCGCCCTCAAAGCCGCGAACGGCGAAATCCCGACCCCGTAGGCACCTGGTCGGTGACGGAACCGCCCACGCCTGGAGTTCGTCCAACACAGGCGCGTCTCACGCGGGCGTTGGTAGCCTGCGAAGCGGGACCGGACCGTCACCGACCGTACGGGGGTAGGACGTCGTGGCACAGGACAACACGGTCGGGGATGCGCTCCTCGGCGCCGTGGCCAGCGTCGGAGGAGCCGTAGGACAAGCCATCGGCGACCTGTTCAGAGCCGACGACCACCTCGGCTCCACCCCCGCGGCAGGCCAGCACTTCAAGGTCAACAAGGACACGGTGCTGGCGTCCGGGAAGATCATCAACGACCAGATCGTGATCCTCACCAAGGCCTACGACAAGGCCTACGAGAAGCTCCGGGTCAACCTCGAGGGCGCCGACGAGGTCAACGCGAGCATCGCGGGCGCGTGGAACTCGCGGCTGGTCGACGCGCCGGACTCCTACGCCAAGCGCGTCACGCAGTACATCGTGAGCCTGACCAACCTCGTGGAACAGCTCCGGACTTCGGCGGAGCAGTACGGGTTCGACGACGACGAGATTTCTACTTCGCTAGGGGTGCGTTCGTGAAGTTGCGTGGCCGGGTGCTGCTGATCGGTGTGCTGGCGATCGGCCTCACCGGGTGTTCGGGCGACAAGATCGGTCAACCGACACCGGAATCGTCGTCCACGCCGTCCGCCGCGCCGACCACCACGACCACGAAGTTCAACGCTCCACCCCCGGTGCGGCCCGCGGTCCTCAAGCTCGACGGCATCGACCCGTGCGCCACGCTCACCGCCGACCAGCGGAAGCAGTTGAAGATCGCGCGCTCCGAGAACGACCCGCTGGACGTCGGGAAGACCGGGAAGCCCGCTCCCACCTGCCGCAACCGCGCTACGGGCGAGAAGATCTTCAGCTACAACGTCTCCCTCGTCACCGATCGCGGTGTCGACTACTGGCAGGGAGGCGGGAACCTGGACGTCGACCAGAAGGAAGTCTCCGGTTTCGCCGCCTACCAGATCAAGCTGACCGGGACGTCCACCGGCGACTGCGTGATCACGGTCGACGTGGCGGACGGTCAGCAGCTGTTCGTGCAGTTCCTGCCGATCAGCGAGGGGTTCACGCAGGACCAGATGTGCCAGAACGCCAAGCAGGGTGCGGAGATGGCGCTCGCCACGTTGCAGACCTTGAAGTGAGGGGAAGTCATGAGCGGCTACGAGCAGATCGCTGACCATCGCTTCGAGGGCTACGACAACGCTGCCCTGGCGCAGCTCGTGGCCAAGTTCAAGTCCGGTGACGGGGCGCAGAAGTTCAGCGAGGCGTCGCACGCCCTGCGGGAGCTGGCCGCGAGTCTTGCCGAGACTGATGACGTGCTTCGCAAGGAGTTGGGGAAGCTCGGGATCGAGTGGCAGGGGGCGTCCGGGGAGCGGGCGGGGAAGACGATTACCGCGCAGGCCGACTACGCCGATGAGGGTGTGGATTCGGGGAAGCAGAACGCGCAGGCCACGGCTGTGCAAGGGGCTTCCTACAGCTACTCGCGGGACAGCATGCCGGAGCCTGCGAAGCTCCAGGGGGACACCGAGACGTCGATGATCGACGACGTCGGTGGGTTCTTCGGGTACGAGACGGATCACGCGCAGGAGGTCAAGGAGACCAATGCCGCGCGCGAGCAGACGATTCGTGGGTTGAACCAGTACACGGAAGCCAGTCAGGACGCGTTGAACCAGTTCCAGGTTCCCGGTCAGCCGCCGAACTTCGAGGTGACGACCACGTCCGCGGTGGTGGGTGCGCCTGTCGGGTCCGGGATTTCCGGGATCGGGAGTGCCACGCCGTCCGTGCCCGGTGGGAGTTCGGTCGGGTCGCCGGTCGGTAGTCCGGGCAGCTTGCCCGGCGGTGGTGGGGTGACGCCGACGCCGCAGCTGCCGGGTGGTGGTGTCGGGGGGATCACGCCGCCGGTGTTGCCGCCGGGCGGGGGTACCGGGGTGCTTCCTCCCGGTGTTGGCACGGTCGTGAACTCGCCTCTCGCGGCGGGGATCGGGAAGCCCGGTGGATTTGGGCCGGGGTTGGGGATCGGGCTGGGGATCGCGGGGGCCGCTGGGTTGGGCGCGGTCGCCGCGACGGCCAAGGGCGCGCAGGTGGTGCGCGGGTCCGGTGGGCCCGGAACCGGTGCGGCGCCGAAGGTTCCGGTGGTCAAGCCCGGTGTGCCCGGTGTCAGCGGCAACGGGACGATCGGTGGGGCGGGCAAGGCCGGGATGCCGATGGACGGGGACGAGCACGTCGCCAACCGCGGTGCCGCCGGACGGGGTGGTGTCGCGGGGCGGGGTGGTGGCTCGTCGATGATGCAGCCCGCCGCGGCCGCCGGGCGGGGCGCCGAAGGTGACGAGGACGACGAGCACGTGCGCAAGTACGGGGTCGACTCGGACGACGTCTTCGGCGACGATCGGATGGTCGTGCAGTCCGTCATCGGTGAGGAACCCGAGAACAAGTGACATCTCCAGGCTCGGTCGTGCTTTCCACGCTGGAGTTCGACGTCGTGTGGGAGGCGGCCCGCCAGCCGCGGCGCAACGTCGCCCTGGACGTGCCGAGCCCTGGGACCACGCACGCGGAGCGCGCCGAACTGGTGCGCTCCGCGTGGGCGGCGCTCGAAGGCCGAGGATTGGCCCGACGCGGTCGGGTCGTGGCCGAGGTCGCGGATTCGTTGGCGCTGCTGGGAAATCCGCAGGTCTCCATCGACATCTGGATCTGGGCCGCCGGGCGCAAGATCAAGGGGCTGGCCGCCTCGGCCGGTGAGGACGGGGTGCTGGCCGTGGTCGACGGCGCCGAGGTGTGGCTGATCGAGGCCCGCGGCAGCGCCCTCGCCGAGTCGGCGGTGTCGGTCGCGGGCGAGATGCCCGCCGGGTTCGGGCGGTCGATCAGCCTGCCCAACGACCTGCTGCGCGCGGCGTCCGACGAGGCCGGGCGGAACGCCGAGAAGCTCGTGATCGCGTTGGAGCGCCGGGGTTTGCCGTTGAGCGACGCGCAGGAGTTGGCGCGGATGGCGGACGGCATGGGCACCCGCGGCCAGTTCGGCGTCGAACGCGGCCAGCGCAGTGGACCGCCGGTCCGCGCCGGGCGGGTGGTGGCGTTCCACGACACGACGTCCGGCCGCTTCCTGCACCAGGTCCGGCCCAGCACGGACGGTCGCGCCTGGAGCACCATCACGCCCGTGGACAACGCCCGGCTCGCCTCGTGCGTGTGGGAGTTGCTGCAAGAGGTCTGACTGGGGAACCGCGCCGCCGCCCGGCGCGTCGATCCCTGTGCGGGCTCGGGGGGGCCGGGAGACACGCCCGCCGCCATCGGGAGTGACGTCTGGTGACCCCAGCACGACGGACCATGAGTTCGGCCGCCTACCAGGCCGCGTGGCACCACCTCGACCTCGGCGCGATGCCGATCGTCCTGCACGTCGAGCACGATCCGCTGACCAGACCCGCGGCGTGGGCCGAACTGTCCGAAGTGGACCTCGTGCGGGGTGACGAGGTCGACCCGTGGCTCGCGGCCGCGTTCAAGCTGCTGGCCAGCCCGCCGCGGGCGGTCGACCTGCGGTTGGGGATCGGGCGGTCGGCGGTGCGGGCGCTGGCGGCCGTGGCCGGTGGGGACGGGGTGCTGGCGGTGCTGACCGGGCGGGAACTGGCGGTGGGCGACCTGGCGGGCGATCTGGCGGGCGACCTGGTGTCGTCGCTGGTCGAGCTGGTGCCGGAGTACGGAGTGGGGGCGCGGTTGAGCGGGCAGTTCGGGGCCGCTGTGCTCGACCCGCGCGGGCGTCGTCGTCGGGCGGCGGACTTCGTGGACTTCCACGACACGGAGACCGGGCGGTGGCTGGCCGACGGGACGGCCGCGGACGCCGCCGTGCTGCGGGCGCGGGTGGGGGCGTTGCTCGATGACCTCGATGGATGACATTCGGGCCGAAGCCGGGACGGTGGCGCGTCGCGGCTCTAGCATTCAAGACGACTATTCAAGGGGGTAGGCGTGGCTGTCGCGAAGATCAACGCCGAGGCGATGGAGCAGTGCCGGAGCACCGTCTCCAGCCAGGCGGGACAATTCGGCGCGGTGGGCGACGGTTTCGCCAACCTGTACGGGAATCCGGACATCTTCGGCAAACTCGCGAGTTCCGGTGGGGTTGCGTCGGCGGCGTCGGCGTTGGACTCGGCCGCTGGGACGGAGTTCGCCGCGGCTGAGAGCCTGCTCGGGAAAGTCGAACGAGCGCTCGACAAGATCCAACAAGCCGTCGTCGACGTTGACGACCAAGGCGCCGACAACTTCCGGGCGAGGTGACCGAATGAGTGCTGTGGACGAGGTCGCGGGGCTGCCAGGGGGGCAGGAACTGGCGGCGCTGGCGCAGAAGGTGGAGTCGGCTCAGCCTGAGGCTGTGCGGGAGATGGCTGGTCGGTGGAAGGACGCCGCTGGCAAGTGCGGGGATAGTGGGAATGTTGTTCAGCAGTCGGTGAACCGGTTGGACGGGGCTTGGGAAGGGGCTTCGGCTGACGGGTTTGTGGCTTATATGGGGGAATTCGGGAAGAGTGGTGCTTCGCTCAAGGATGCGTTGAGTGGGGCTGCTGAGGATTTGGAGACCGTCGCTGGGGCTTTGGAGACGGCGAAGACTTCTGTTACGCGGATTTGTGAGGATCTGCTGAGTGCTGTTCGGGGGGCTCGGGCGAAGAATGCTTCCCTGTCGCCTGAGGATGTGGAGGGGATTGTTCGGTCGCTGTGTGCTGATGCGGCTGGGGATGCTAAGCCGGTGATCGAGACGGCGGAGAACGCTGTCAGTGCTGGGGTGAGTGCTTTGAAGGGGAGGGTTTCGGGGATCGCGCCGAAGTTCTCCTCGTTGGCGGATCCGATGGTGCAGACGTTTGTGCCCGCGCCTGCTAATCCGGTGGAGTGGGCTCCTGTTCGGGAGGCGGAGACGTCTACGTCCAGTGCTGAGCCTGTGTCCGCGCCTGTGTCTGATGCGCCGCCTGCTGCTGCCGCTCAGTCTTCTGGGGGTGGGGCTTCTGGTGGTGGAGGCGGTGGGGGTTCCGTCGGTGGTGGCGGTGGAGGTGGTGGCGGATTTGGTGGGTTTGGGGCCAGTGGGCCGCCGCCTAGTAGTGGGCCGCCACCTGGGAACGTTGATCAGTGGATCCGTGAGGCGATCAAGATTTTGCAGGCCAATGGGATTCCGGTTACCGATGCCAACATCGATGAGATTTGGACGATCATCGAGAAGGAGTCCGGGGGGAATCCGCATGCTATCAACGACTGGGATTCCAATGCTGCTGCTGGGACGCCTTCCAAGGGGTTGATGCAGTGCATCGATCCTACGTTCCAGTCGTACAAGTTGCCTGGGCATGATGATATTTACAACCCGGTGGATAATATTATTGCTGGGGTGCGGTACACGTTCTCGCGTTATGGTGGGTTTGAGGGGCATCCTGGGTTGGCTTCCATGGCCAGTGGTGGTGGGTACCAAGGTTATTGAGGGTTTCGGGTGGGTGTGGCACCCCGGTCGCGCAATTATTTCGATGCTTTCCAAGCTTTGTCAAGGCGGGAAAGATGCCTTGACAAAGCTTGGAAAGCACGAAGGCGCTTGGGATCGGGGTGGCGGGAGGGGTCTGGGCGTCACTCGGGTTGGGTGCGTCTGCTGGGGGTGAGTCGAGCCCAGGTTGGGTGTGACCGCTTGTTGTGAGTTGGCCCAAGGTTGAGTGCGACCGCTCGGTGAGTTGGTCCCGAGTCGGGTGCGCTTGTTGGTGGCTGGTTGGGTGCGCTCGTTGGTGAGGTTGTGCTGGTCACGGGGTGTGTTTGGGCTGGGGGGTGGCGGTTAGCCTGGCTGCTATGTCGGATGACCTGCGTCGCCTGTCTGTTGCCGCTCGGGCGGATGTGCCGCCGTTTCACGTGATGGACGTGATGTCCGCTGCTGCTCTACGGCAGCGGACGCATGGGGACGTGGTGTCTTTTGCTGCTGGGCAGCCGTCGAGTCAGGCGCCTGCCTTGGTGATCGAGGCTGCTCAGCGGGCGTTGGTGGAGCGGTCGCTCGGGTACACGGAGCAACTGGGGATTCTGGAGTTGCGGGTCGCGTTGGCCGGGCATTACCGGCGGCAGTACGGGCTTGAGGTGAGTCCGGATGACGTGGTGATGACGACTGGGTCTTCTGGGGCGTTCTTGTTGGCGTTCCTGGCCGCTTTTGATGTTGGGGATCGCGTTGCGTTGGCGCGGCCCGGGTATCCGGCCTATCGGAACATCCTGCGGGCGTTGGGGTGCGAGGTCGTGGAGTTGGCTTGTGGGCCGGAGACGCGGTTTCAGCCGACTGTGGAGATGTTGGCCGAGGTGGGGCCGATCGACGGGCTTGTCCTGGCCAGTCCGGCTAATCCGACTGGGACGGTGTTGGACGCTGCTGAGTTGGCGGCGTTGGGTGCGTGGTGTGTCGAGCGTGGGGTGCAGCTCGTCAGTGACGAGATCTACCACGGGATCAGTTACGGGCGGCCGCTCGCGTGTGCTTGGGAGACGTCTCGTGAAGCCGTTGTCGTGAACTCGTTCTCCAAAGCCTTTGCCATGACGGGGTGGCGGCTGGGGTGGATGGTGGTGCCCGAGCGGTTGCGGCGGGCTGTGGATCGGTTGACCGGGAACTTCACGCTGTGTCCGCCCGCGTTGGCTCAGTACGCGGCGGTGGCGGCGTTCGAGCCCGAGTCGTACGCCGAGATGGGTGCGTTGGTGGATCGGTACCGGGCCAACCGGGATCTGCTGTTGAGCGGGCTGGACGGGGTGGGGATCTCGCGGGTCGCGCCTGCTGACGGGGCGTTCTACGCGTATGCAGATGTTTCGCACCTGACCGACGACTCGATGGTGTTCTGCCGGAAGTTGCTGGACGACACCGGGGTGGCGATCGTGCCCGGCATCGACTTCGATCCGGTGCACGGGCACGAGTTCGTGCGGTTCTCGTTCGCCGGGGCGACCGGGGACATCGAGGAAGGGCTGCGGCGGCTCAAGGCGTGGCTCGGGTAGGGAACCGTTCGCGGTGGTCGATCGTTCACGAAGTAAGAGACTCAGGGGGTGCGCACTATGGTCCGGATCATCGCGGTGCTGTTGGCGATCTGGTTGGCGCTGACGATCCTCGGCGCAGTGGTCAAGGGGATCTTCTGGCTCGCCATCGTCGGTGGCGTGCTGTTCCTCGGCACCGCCGCCTACGGGGCGATCAAGGGCAAGTCCAAGACCTGAACCACTGGAAAACCGCAGGTCGAGAGTTCACTATGAGGCGGTGCTCCAAGCAGACGAACGCCGCCTCGTCGCCTGGGAGGCCCGTGCCGAGTGGCCCCTGACGGGGCTGGCGGTCGTCTTCCTCGTCGCGTACGCCTGGCAGGTGCTGGACGACGGCGCCACGCCGGGCGTGCGGGTCGTGCTCGAAGTGGTCCTGTGGATCGTCTGGCTGGTGTTCGCCGTCGACTACGTCGTGCGGCTCACGCTGGCCGTGAACAAGCCGAAGTTCGTCGTCCGGCACCTGTTCGACCTGCTCGCCGTGCTGCTGCCGGTCGTCCGGCAGCTCCGCGTGCTGCGCCTGGTCACCGTCCTCAACGTGCTGAACAAGCGCCTCGCGGGCAAGATCCGGCAGCGGGTCGGCATCTACGTGGCGGGCGTGACGCTGATGGTCGGGCTGTGCGCGTCGCTGGCCGTGCTGGACGCCGAGCGCCACCACGAGAACGCCACCATCACGACCTTCGGCGACGCCCTGTGGTGGACGTTGACCACGATCTCGACCGTCGGCTACGGAGACCGCTACCCCGTGACGTGGGAAGGCCGCATGGTCGCCGGCCTGCTGATGATCGGCGGCATCGCCCTGCTGGGCGTCATCACCGGCACGATCGCGTCGTGGCTGGTGGAGAAGCTCAGCGGGGTCGAGCAGCAGCTCGAACGGGCCGACGAGGCGCTGCTCACGGAGGTCCGCTCGCTGCGCTCGGAACTGGCCGAGCTGCGAGCGGAGATCAACGCCAAGGGCTCAGCCGAGCACGCCTAGCCGCACCAGCTCCTCGCGCGCGGGCACGGCGCCGAGCCACAGCACCCCGCCCATGCCCGCTTCGAGCGCGCCGTCGATGTTGCTCTGCCGGTCGTCGAAGAACACGCAGTCACCCGGCGTGGTCTCCAGCTGGCGCGCCAAGGCCTCCCAGATCGCCGGGTCGGGCTTGGCGACGCCGAGGTCGCCGGAGAACACCAGGTGCCGGAAGTTCTTCGCCCACGGCTGCTGCTCCACGGCCCGGCCGAACGACGACGGCGCGTTGGACAGCAGCGCCAACGGCAGGTCGGCGAGCTCGTGCAGCAGCGCCAGCGACTCGGCGTCCGGCTGGAGCCAGCCCTCGGTGTCCACTTCGGTCAACGAGGCCGCGAGGTCGGCCGACACGTCCGCGCCGACCGCCTCCCCGACACCCCGCCAGTAGTCCACGTCGGACTGGCCGCGGTCGTAGAGGTCGCGTCCGGCCCAGTAGACCTCTTCGAGCCGGTCCGCGGTCGTCCCCAGCATCGACGCCAACGTCGGCAGTGCCGCCGTGCGGGTGCTGATGACCTCGCCGTAGTCGAACACGATCCACATGGTCGGACGCTCCCTCAGCTCGCGGACGAGATCCGGCGCAACGTCTCCTTGATATCAGCTTCCGTCACGTCACGGTGAGTCACGAACCGGAGCTTTCCCGCCATCGGGCCGGTGTAAACCCCGAGGTGCCGCAGGCCCACGATGGTGACTTCCAGGTCCGGGACCTCGGCGAGCACGATGTTCGTCTCCGGCATCGGCACGGTCCAGCCCAGCTCGACCAGGCCTTCCGCCAACGTCCGCGCGTTGGCGTGGTCCTGCGCGAGGTCGTCGATCCGGTCCAGCCCGACCAGGCCCGCGGCCGCGAGGATCCCGCCCTGGCGGACGCCGCCGCCGAGCATCTTGCGGATCCGCCGGGCTTCCGCGACGAACGTCGTCGAGCCCGCCACGACCGACCCGACGGGCGCGCCGAGGCCCTTGCTCAGGCACACCTGCACGCTGTCGACGCCCACGGTCAGCGCCGCGGGCGGCACGCCGAGCGCCACGGACGCGTTCCACAGCCGCGCGCCGTCGAGGTGCACCCGCAGCCCGGTCTCCTTGGCCACCGACACGAGCATCGCGTGCTCGTCCGGCTGGGTCACGGAGCCGCCCGCCGCGTTGTGCGTGTTCTCCAGGCACAGCAGCGTCGTGCGCAGGTTGTAGTACGGCCCCTCCACGCCCGCGGCGGCGCGGATCGACTCGGCCGACGCGCGGCCGGGCGCGGCGTCCCACGCCAGCGCGTGCGGCATCCCGCCCGCGAGCCACGCGGCGGTGCCCAGCTCGGCGTCCAGGACGTGCGAGCCGAGCGGCGCGAGGAACCGGTCGCCGCGGTTCAGGTGGATCATCAGCGCGATCAGGTTGCCCATCGACCCGCTCGGCACCCAGAGCGCCGCGTCGACGCCGAGCAGCTCGGCGACGCGCTCCTCAAGAGCTCGCATGGTGGGGTCGTGGTCGATCACGTCGTCGGCCACCTCGGCGGCCGACATGGCCAGCCGCATGGCCTCGTCAGGTTGGGTGACGGTGTCGGAACGGAGGTCGATCGGTGCGATCTGGGTCACGAATGGATCACATCACACCGAGCGCGCGCACACCGAACGCCATCGGCAGTAAGACGATGGGGGGTGACGCACATCTCGTGAGGGGTTCGTGCAACCGTTGGGCCCGTCAGTTCCGTCCCGTACTCGCAAGCACGACGAGCGGAGAGAGTCCGCGTGGACCAGCACGACGAGCAGGAGTTCGCGGAGTACTTCGCAGCTCGCCGGGAGGCCGTGCGCCGAACGGCGTTCCTGCTCTGTGGTGACTGGCACCGGGCGGACGACTTCGCGCAGACGGCGTTCGTCGCGCTGCACCGCAGGTGGCGCAAGATCCGGGACAAGCAGGCCCTGGACGCCTACGTCCGCCGGTCGGTGGTGCGCGCGGTGATCGACGAGTCCCGGCGACCGTGGCGGAGGGAGCGTTTCGTTGACGAACTTCCCGAGACGCCCGTCGGCGACGGTGAGATCGGCGAGTCCGTCGCCACCAGGGAGACGCTGGTCGCGGGCCTGCGCCGGGTTCCTCCGCGCCAACGGGCGGTGCTCGTGCTGAGGTTCCTGGAGGGGCTGGACGTGGCGGGGACCGCCGAGGCGCTGGGATGCTCGGAGGGGACCGTGAAGAGCCAGACCTCACGGGGCCTGGAGGCGCTGCGCGACGCGCTCGGCGACGCGATCGACGACTTGCGACCGGCTTCATGACCGCGCCGAGGAGGTGGATGTAGGTGGACGAGAACAAGCTCGCGGAACTCTTCAAGGACGCGGTGCGGGACGCGCCACCGTCGTCCTTCGACGCCGGTGACGTGCGGGCCGCGTCGCACAGGGCGGCCGTGCGGCAGCGGTCGGTCCTGCTCGGCTCGACCATGGCCGCGGTGGTCCTGGTCGGCGGGGTCGCCCTCGGCACCGGCCTGTTCAGCAGCACGAGCCACGAGAGCGCCACCTCCGCGTCCGCCAACGACACGGGCGGGTCCGGCAAGGTGGCGGAGCAGGCGCCCGCCCCGTACGAGATGAGCACCCCGGACGTCACCGTGCAGCGCGGTGACGCCAACCCCCAGAACGACCCCGGAAGCTCTTCCATGCAGGGAGTGGAGCCTCCGGGGAGCGCCGACCCCACGGTCGGCGGCACCCCCAGTGGGTGCGGAACGGTCGACCGGGAGCTCGCCAACGCCCTCGCTGGCGAGCTCTCGGTCGCACCGGACAAGGCCGCGCCCGCCGGGCTGGCGTGCCCGGTGGGGTCGAAGTCGGCGTCGTTCGACCTCGCCGACGGCCGGGTGTACGCCGTCGTCGTGCCCGGTCGGGGGACGTTGAGCACACCGGACGGTGCCGCCCTGTCGAAGAGGCTGACGAAGAACGGGTCGACGTTGTACGTGGTCAGCGAGGCCCCGTCGGCCGCGGGCAAGGTGGACTCCATCGCCGCGAAGCTGGGCGGCAAGTTCTGACCCACCGGAGTTGTGGCACGGGTGTACCAGAAATTTGGTACGCTAGTGCCACATTCTGGAGGTGTCGTCGTGGCATGGTTCGTCCTGGTGGTCGCAGGCCTCTTCGAGGCCGGGTGGGCCATCTCGCTCAAGCAGTCCGAGGGCTTCACCAAGCTGGTCCCCTCGCTGTACTTCGCCGTCACGTTCGTCATCAGCCTCGGCGGCCTCGCCTGGGCGTTGAGGCAGCTGCCGGTCGGCGCGGCCTACGCGGCGTGGACCGGCATCGGCGCGGCCGTGACCGCCGTGATCGGCATGGTCTGGCTGGGTGACGGCGTCTCGGTCCTCAAGCTGCTGTCCATCACGGCCATCGTCAGCGGTGTGATCGGCCTCAACCTGGCGAGCGGCGGACACTGACGTGGGACAATCGGGCCTCATGACCGCTGCAACCCCCAAGGGCGAGCGCCGCCGCCAAGCGCTCGTCGAGGCCGCCATCGGCCTCCTCGTCGACGGTGGGTTCGACGCCGTTCGGCACCGTGCGGTCGCCGAACGCGCCGGCCTCCCGCTGGCCTCCACCACGTACTACTTCGACTCGCTCGACGAGCTCATCACCGTCGCGCTCGACCGCCACGGCCGCGCGGAACTGGCGTACGGCGAGGCCCGGCTCGCCGAACTCGACCCGGAGGAGTGCGGCGACGACGCCTTCATCGAACTGGTGCTCGACCTGCTCCTCGGCCCGTCCCACGACGTCGAGGCCGTCGTGCTCCGCTACGAGCGGCTGGTCGCCACCGGCCGCCGCCCGTTCCTCCGGCCGCTGATGCGCGAGCTGACCGTGGAGCTGCACGACCTGCTGCTGGCGATCTTCACCAAGGCGGGCAAGAAGCTCAGCCCCGAGCACGTCGGCGACCTGATCGCGATCGTCGACGGCACCGTGGTCAACGCGCTGGTGGAGGTCAGCCCGGACCCCAGGGCCGCGGCCCGCCGCAAGCTCGCCGTGGCGCTGGCGAAGACCGCCTGACCGGTCGTGCAACCCCGTCCGCGCGCGGCGCGTACTAAGGGGTGAGTGCGCGGAAGGGGTATGCATGCGCAAGGCCGAGGAACAGGGATTTCGTGAGTTCGCGGTGACCCATGCCGCTTCCCTGCGCCGCACCGCGTACCTCTTCTGCGGCGACTGGCACACCGCGGAAGACCTGATGCAGCAGAGCCTGATGAAGCTCTACCAGGCGTGGCACCGCGTGCAGCAGCAGGACCACGCCGGGGCGTACGCCAGGAAGATCCTGCTGCGCACCTGGCTGGACGAGAAGCGCAGACCGTGGCGGCGGGCCGAGCAGCGCGACGGCGAACTGCCGGAGACGGCCGACTCGGGGGCCGACCCGGACCTGGTCAGCGGCCGGTTGTGGGCCAAGGAGCTGATCCAGAAAGCGCTGATCAAGGTGCCTCCCCGACAACGGGCCGTGCTCGTGCTGCGCTACTTCGAGGATTTGTCCGTCACGGACGTCGCGGCGGTGATGGGGTGCACCGAAGGCACGGTGAAGAGCCAGACGGCGAGAGGGCTCGTGGCGTTACGAGCGGCCGTCGACGCTTTGGAGAACAACGGCTCGACCATGGAACGGGAGGTGGCGTCGTGAGTGAACAGGACTTGCGCGATTCTTTGCAGCAAGCGGTGTGGGACGAACCACCCCTGGACTTCGACCCCGACACGTTCATGGCCCGCGCCGAGCAGCTGACGAGGCGGCGGCGGGCGCTGATGAGCGTCGGCGTCGCCACGGCGCTGATCATCGCGACGGTGGCCACGCTGCCCGCGTTCCTCACGTCCGGCCGCAACCGGGTGGAGAGCGCGACCGGCGTGTCCACGACCAGCAGCGCGACGACCCCGTCGACGCTGAACTTCCCGTGGCCGCCGAACGACGTGAAGCGGCGCGGCCACACGTACTTGGAGGACCAGCCCTTCCTCGCCTCGATGTGGGAGGTCGTCATCAGCCCCGCGCTCCAGCACGAGGGGGCCGAGGTGAGCAGCATCGGCACGTGGAGCCCGGACTTCCAGCCGTCGGCCTACGCGCGGGACCGGTCGGTGAACGACATCCTCATGGGGTCGGTCGACTACGTCGGCCCGACCGGGGCGGCGCAGCTGAACATCACCCTGGCCGGGCCGGGAGGGTGGGGACCGACACCCGAGGGCATGTGCCGGAACCTGCCGGACCCCAGCACGTGCAGCCCGGTCAAGCGGCCGGACGGGTCCGTGGTGGTCGCCGTGGAACTGGGCGGCAAGACGGGCAGCGGCGGCTTCTACACGGGTGAGCGGACCGTCTACCACTACCGGAAGGACGGGTCGGTGGTCGGCATGACGTCGAGGCCGAGGCTGGCGGACCCGAACGCCGCGCTCGGGGTCAGCGTCCCGATGAACTTCGACCAGTTGACCAGGCTGGCCACCAACGAATCGATCACCCTGCCGAATTGACTAGGCTCACCTCGTGAGCAAGCCCCGAATCTCGAACGTCCTCGCAGGCCGCTACGCCTCCAACGAGCTGGTCACCCTGTGGTCCGCGGAGCACAAGATCGTGCTGGAGCGCAGGCTCTGGCTCGCCGTGCTGCGGGCGCAGGCGTCGCTCGGCATCGACGTGCCGGAGGGGGCCATCGCCGACTACGAACGGGTCGTCGAGCAGGTCGACCTGGCCTCGATCGCCGCCCGCGAGCGGATCACCCGCCACGACGTGAAGGCGCGCATCGAGGAGTTCAACGCCCTCGCGGGCCACGAGCACGTGCACAAGGGCATGACCTCGCGCGACCTGACCGAGAACGTGGAGCAGTTGCAGGTCCTGCGGTCGCTCGAACTGGTCCGCGGCCGCACCGCCTCCGTCCTCGCGCGCCTCGCGCGGCTGGCGACGGAGTACACCGACCTGGTCATCGCGGGCCGCTCGCACAACGTGGCCGCGCAGGCCACGACGCTGGGCAAGCGCTTCGCGACCACGGCGGACGAGGTGCTGGTGGCGTTCACCAGGCTCGACGAGCTGATCGCCCGCTACCCGCTGCGCGGCGTGAAGGGCCCGGTCGGCACGGCGCAGGACATGCTCGACCTGCTCGGCGGCGACCCGGCGAAGCTGGTGGAGCTGGAGCGCACGGTCGCGGGCCACCTCGGCTTCGAGAAGGTGCTGACCAGCGTCGGCCAGGTGTACCCGCGCTCGCTCGACTTCGACGTGGTCTCCAGCCTCGTGCAGCTCGCCGCGGGCCCGTCGTCGCTGGCGAAGACCATCCGGCTGATGGCGGGCCACGAGCTGGTCACCGAGGGCTTCAAGCCCGGCCAGGTCGGCTCCAGCGCCATGCCGCACAAGATGAACACCCGCTCGTGCGAGCGCGTGAACGGCTTCGCCGTGATCCTCCGCGGCTACCTGTCGATGGTCGGCGAGCTGGCGGGCGACCAGTGGAACGAGGGCGACGTGTCGTGCTCGGTCGTCCGCCGGGTCGCGCTGCCGGACGCGTTCTTCGCGCTGGACGGGCTGCTGGAGACGCTGCTGACCGTGCTCGACGAGTTCGGCGCGTACCCGGCCGTCGTCGCGCGCGAGCTGGACCGCTACCTGCCGTTCCTCGCGACCACGAAGGTGCTGATGGGCGCCATCCGCGCGGGCGTCGGCCGGGAGACGGCCCACGAGGTGATCAAGGAGAACGCGGTCGCCGTGGCGCTGGCGATGCGCGAGCAGGGCGCCGAGAACGACCTCCTCGACCGCCTCGCCGCCGACGACCGCCTGCCGCTCGACCGCGCCCAGCTGGACGCGCTGCTGGCCGACCGGCTGTCGTTCACCGGCGTGGCCGCCCAGCAGGTCGAGTCGGTCGTGGGCCAGGTCGAGGACGTCCTCACCAAGTTCCCGACCGCCGCGGGCTACGTGCCGGAGCCCATCCTGTGACAGCGGTCGTCCACGGCTTGTTCGTCCACTCCATCAAGGGGTGCACGGCGACCGCGCTCACCACGAGCGCGGTCGTCGAGACCGGCCTGGTGCACGACCGCGACTTCATGCTGGTCGACGCCGTGGACGGCCACTTCATCAGCCAGCGCAAGCTCCCCGCGATGGCCGTGATCACCCCGACCGTGGTCGACGAGGGGCTCCTGGTCACCGCGCCCGGCCTTGAGGACTACGAGCACAAGACCCGCTTCGACGGCGAGCGCCTGCCGGTGAAGGTGCACTGGTGGGACGGCCAGGGCGTCGACCAGGGCGACGAGGCCGCCGAGTGGTTCTCCGAGGCCTTGGGCCGCGCGTGCCGATTCGTCCGCGTGCCCCCGGACCTGGACCGGGGCCTGGAGGGTGAGGGCAAGGTCGGCTTCGCCGACGCCCACGCCCTGCTGATGACCTCGCTGGCGTCGTTGGACGGCCTCAACGAGCGCATCCTGCAACGGGGGGCCGACCCGATCCCGATGAACCGCTTCCGCCCCAACGTGGTCGTGACCGGCTGGCCGGAACCGCACACCGAGGACCGCGTCCGCGGCGTCACGATCGGCACGGCGTCGTTCGGCTACGCCCGGATCTGCGTCCGCTGCGTCGTGCCCACCGTCGACCAGGACACCGGCCAGAAGGCGGGCCACGAGCCGACCAGGACCCTGGCCGACTACCGCCGCGCCGAGGGCGGTGTCACGTTCGGCATGAAGGCCATGGTCCTCCACCACGGCACCCTGTCCGTCGGCGACGAACTGCACGTCACCGCCTGGGCCTGACGAACTGTCGTACCCCCGTCGTACCGTGTGCGTCGGGGGGCCTTCACCACGAGGGGACCCCTCTTCGGGCACGACCTACGCGGGCTGCCAGCGGAGCTTGTCGCCCTCGGCGGTGCAGACCATCGGCTTGAAGCGGCGGTTCACCGCGATCGCCCCCTCGAACGGGCACGCCGTTCCCTGGAGCACGAACGGGCCGCCCGGCGATTCCTCGGTCGGCGGTGGTGCCGTCGGCTCACCCGGCGGAGGTTGCGGTGGGGCCGGTGGAGGGGTTTCCGACGGGGGTGGGGAGGGTTCGGTGGTGGCCTCCACGGTCGGCGCCACGGAGGTCGTCGGCTTCACCGTGATGGTGTTGTTCGACGGCACCGGTGGGGTGCTGACCTGCGACGACGACGTGGCCGTCAGCGGGAACGTCGGGGTCGGGCCCGTGGCGTCGGGGGCGCCGCAGGCGGTCGCGGCTACCAGCAGCGCGAGGAGTCCCGCGGCCTTCGGTGGGGAAAGCACGTGGTGCACCATAGGTGCGTTCGGCCGCAAGCTGAACCCCCGATCGGGCTACAGGCGGCCCGCGTCGATGACTCGGCTGAGGAACCGCCGCGTCCGCTCGTGGACCGGGTCGCCCAGCACCTGCTCCGGCGGGCCGGACTCCAGGAGCCTGCCGCCGTCGAGGAAGCAGACGCGGTCGGCGACCTGCTTGGCGAAGCCCATCTCGTGCGTGGCCATCACGATCGTGCGGCCCTGACCTGCGAGTTCGCGCACCAGCGCCAGCACCTCGCCGACCAGTTCGGGGTCGAGGGCGCTGGTGATCTCGTCGAACAGCAGCAGCCGCGGCTCGTAGGCCAACGCCCGCGCGATGGCGACGCGCTGCTGCTGCCCGCCGGACAGCCGGTCCGGGTACGCGTCGGCCTTGTCGGCGAGGCCGACGCGGGCCAGCAGGTCGCGCGCCCGCTCGTCGGCGACGTCCCGCGCGACGCCGTGCACCACACGGGGTGCGAGGGTCACGTTGTCGAGCACGGACATGTGCGGGAACAGGTTGAACGCCTGGAACACGATCCCCATCGCCCGCCGCGCCACGTCGGCGTCCACGCGCGGGTCGGAGACGTCCACGCCGTCCAGCAGCACCTGGCCGTCGTCGATCTCCTCCAGCAGGTTGGCGCAGCGCAGCAGGGTCGACTTGCCGGAGCCCGACGAGCCGATCAGCACCACGACCTCGTGCTCGCGCACGTCGAGGTCGATGCCGTCGAGGACCGTGGTGGCCCCGTACCGCTTGACCAGCCCGCGCACGCGGAGAACCGGTTCGGACATCACGCCCCCTGCCTGCGCGCGGCGCGCCGCGACACCCAGTCCGCCAGCCGCCCGGACGGCACGGCGAGCAGCACGAACAGCAACCCGGCCACGACGTACGGCGTGAAGTTGTACGCGCCCGCCGACTCGATCTGCGCGGCCCGCACGGCGTCGACCGCGCCGAGCACCGAGATGAGGCCGCAGTCCTTCTGCAACGCCACGAAGTCGTTGAGCAGCGCGGGGAGCACGCGGCGGATCGCCTGCGGCAGCACGACGAGCCGCATGGTCTTGCGGTGGTTCAGACCGAGGGAGCGGGCGGCGGCCAGCTGCGACGGGTGGATCGACTCGATGCCCGCGCGGAACACCTCGGCCACGTACGCGGAGTACACGAGCACCAGCGCGATGCCGCCGAGCAGCACCGGGTCGTTGGGGATGCCGGACAGCCGCAGACCCGGCAGGCCGAAACCCACCAGGAACAGGCAGATGATCAGCGGCAGCCCGCGGAACAGGTCCACGTACCCGGTGGCCAGCGCCCGCAGCGGGAACCACACCGGTCCGCGCAACGTCCGCAGCGCCGCGATCCCCAGCGCCAGCACCAGGATGACGACCTCGGCCACCACCAGCACGCGGACGTTGAGCCACAGCCCCTCCAGGACCGCGGGCAGCGTCCGCCACGCCGAGTCGAGGCTGAAGAACGACTGCTTGACCCGCGGCCACCCCGGCGCGCTGCGCACGGCGAACCAGAGCGCGGCGGCGAAGACCACAGTGGACAGCAGGGCGACCGCCGTGGAGCGCCGAGCGCGGGAACGCTTGTACGCCAAGCGTTCCCGCTGGAGCTCGCTCGTCACTTGAGCTCGGGCGCCTTGCCCTCGGCAGCCAGCCACTGCTTCTCGATCTCGGCGAGCGCGCCCCGCGACCGCAGCGCCTCCACGGCGGTGGACACGCAGCCGGTCAGCTTGCTGCCCTTGTCCAGCACGATGCCGAACTGCTCGGGCTTGCCGTCGCCTGCCGGGATCTGGCCGACGATCGTCGCGTCCTCCATCTCCGAGGAGGTGATGAAGAACGCCGTCGGCAGGTCCACGACCAGCGCCTCGATCTGCCCGGCGCGCAACGCGGCCTTGGCGTCGTCGTTCGTGTTGTAGACCGCGATCTCCTGCTCGGCGGTCAACCGCTTCGCGGCGTTGTAGCTGGTCGTGCCGACCTGCGCGCCGATCTTGGCCTTGCGCACGTCGGCGATCGACTTCGCGCCCGCCGCGGGCGCGGTCTTCAGCGAGACGATGGCCTGCGCGACCGTGTAGTACGGCGCGGAGAAGTCCACCGCCTGCTTTCGCTCCTCGGTGATCGAGAACTCGGTCAGGTTGGCGTCGAAGGTCTTCGCGCCGGGCTGGATGGCCGCGTTGAACGGCACCCGCACCCACGCCACGTCCTCCTGGGCGTACCCGAGCTGCTTGGCGACCGCGTAGGCGACGGCCGACTCGAAGCCCTTGCCGTTCGTCGGGTCGTCGTCCTGGTACCACGGCGGGTAGACCGGCTGGTCGGTGCCGAACGTGAGCTTCCCCTTGGTCAACGTCGCCAGGTTGTCCTTGGTGCAGGGGACGCCGTCGACGGCCGTGGGACCGGAGGGGGCGGAGGTCTGGTCCACCGGGGCGCAGGCGGACAGCAGCAGGGCTGCGAAGAGCAGGGCGGGTGCGCGCATGTCGGGAATCTAACCGCCCGCGCGGCGGTTTTGGCGGTCGACCCACCATCCGGGAACGTCGAAATCGGCCCGTGACCTGCGTGGATGCCAATCGCAATGGTCTGAACAACTGGGTGGGCGCCACCGCAGGCCGGACGGGCGGCGCTCCGGCGCGAAGTACGCTGACCGGCGTGCCCAAGCTCGCCGATTACCCGCAGGTCGCCGTAGGCAAGGTCCGCAGGCTGTACGCCGTGGACGACGAGCTGCTGCTGCTCGTCGCGACCGACCACATCTCCGCGTACGACTACGTGCTGACCAGCGAGATCCCGGACAAGGGCCGCGTGCTCACCGCGATGAGCGTGTTCTGGTTCGAGCAGCTCGCCGACGTCGTCCCGAACCACCTCGTGGCCTACGACGACCCGCGCATCCCCGCCGAGGTCCGCGGCCGGGCGCTGCTGGTGAAGCGCCTGGAGATGGTGCAGGTGGAGTGCGTGGCGCGCGGCTACCTGACCGGGTCCGGCATGGCCGACTACCGGGCCACCGGCGCGGTGTGCGGCGTCGAGCTGCCGCCCGGCCTGGTCGAGGCCGACGAGCTGGCCGAGCCGATCTTCACGCCCGCCACGAAGGCCGAGCTGGGCGAGCACGACGAGAACGTGAGCTTCGACGCCGTGGCCGCCGACATCGGCGCGGACCTGGCGAACCAGCTCCGCGACACGACGCTCGCCGTCTACCGCGAGGGCCGTGACTACGCCCGCAAGCGCGGGATCATCCTGGCCGACACGAAGTTCGAGTTCGGCCACGACAAGAACGGCACGCTGGTCCTCGGCGACGAGGTCCTGACCCCGGACTCGTCCCGCTACTGGCCCGCCGACGTCTACCAGCCGGGCCGCGTGCAGCCGTCGTTCGACAAGCAGCAGGTCCGCGACTGGCTGACCTCGCCCGCGTCGGGCTGGGACCGCAAGTCCTCCGAGCACCCGCCCGCGCTGCCCGACGAGGTCGTCGCGACCACGCGGGCCAGCTACATCGAGGCGTACGAGACGGTCTCCGGCCGGTCGTTCGCCGACTGGATCTCCTGACCGGGCTCGGCGCGGAAGACCCTCTTCCGCGCCGAACCTCCTGGTCAGAGAGCTGACAGCAGCTCGTACTCCTCGTCGGGCGTGAGACCGGCCCGGCGCACGCGGTCGAGCCCCAGCTCCCGCTCGTACGCGAGCGCGTCCTTCGCGGTCTCGCCGACCGGCCGCACGCGCAGGCCCGCGGCCATCGCGGGCCGGGCGTCGCGGAACATCATCGCCAGGTGCGAGTCGGTCAGCCACAGCGGCAACGACCGCGGCCCGGCCCACGGCGCGATCTTCAACCGGTCCAGCACCTCCAGCGGGACGCGCACGAGCTGCGTGCCGGGAGGCGCCACCGCCCCGGCGATCTCGCCGAGGAAGAAGCTCAACGGCTCCGACGGCCCGGTCGCGTCGAACGTCCCCACCAGCCGGTTCTCCGCCGCGTCCACGATCCAGGCCGCCAGGTCCCGCACGTCGATGTGCGACGCGGCCTGGTCCGGCGAGTCCGGCACCGCGACCTGCCCGCCCTGCGACATGCGCGCGGGCCAGTACCCGAACCGGTCGCTCGGGTCACCGGGCCCGGTGATCAGCCCGGCCCGCACGATGAACGCGCGCTCCTCGAGCTGGTCCAGCACGGCGAGCTCGCTCGCCACCTTCACCGACCCGTACCGGTTCGCGTCGAACGGCGCGCCCGGATCGTCCTCGAGCGGCGGCAGCGTCGGCGACTGCACCGTCTGACCGGGCCGCGAGTGGTCGCGGTACACCGAGACCGTGGACACGAACGTCCAGTGGTCCGTGCTGCCCGCCAGCGAGCGGAGCGCGTCGCGCACCCAGTTCACCGACATCTTCGCGACGTCGACGACGGCGTCGAACCGCTCGCCCCCCAGGACGTCCAACGCCCCCGGCTGGTCCCGATCCACCACGACCAGCTCCGCACCCTCCGGCACGGACCCGGAAGCACCACGTGCCGCGCACACAACCTCGTGGTTGCGACGCACGGCCTCCGTCGCCACCGCCTTGCTGAGGAAGACGGTTCCACCCAGCACCAGGATTCGCATACGCGTAACACTGACGACCCGAACGTGGTTCCGCCACCGGTCTCGCAGAGGGCGAACACCCCGACCAGGTGATTTACGCCAAAGTAAGCGCGTGATGGCCGTAAGTGATCTTCAAGAAACTTGCGAAGAGGGCAACGAAACCGTACTCGGACCACCGGTCAAAAACCCCGGAACACCGCACGTGCGGGTGGGTGATCTCCAGTTGGCGCCACGCGCTGCCGATGGCCACCACCGTGAGACAGCACGCGTTCGCCGATGAATCCCGCCGCAACGACCGGTACCTGCTGGTCGTCGCCATCATCAACCCCGGAGACCTGACCAGGCTGCGCAAGTTGCTCAGGAGCCTCTTGTTGCCGGGGCAGAAAGAGGTGCACTTCAAGAAGGAGGACCCCTCCCGTCGCAAGGCCATCCTGTCGCGGCTCGTCGAGTGCGGCCCGGTCGCGCACGTCTACCAGCGGAGCTGTGCGGCAGGCGAGGAGCGCGCCCGTGAGGACTGCTTGACCGCGCTGGTGCTCGACCTGAAGGCGATCAAGGCGAGCCGTCTGGTGCTGGACAGCCGGGAGGAGCGCGACGAGCACGACCTCCGGACCATCAGGAAGGTTCTCGGCAAGGCCCCCACGACGGCGCCGCTCGTCTACGAGCACATGTGGGGCAACCAGGAGGAACTGCTGTGGATCGCTGATGTCGTGGGGTGGTGCTACGGAGCTGGGGGCGACTGGCGCAGGCGCGTGATGCCCGTGGTGGCCAGGGCGGTCGACCTCGACACCTGGTCCACATAGCGCGAAGCGCGGTTGCCGACCGTCCGGACGGGAACCGCGCTCACTTCCTCGGCCCCTCATGGGCCTCGGCTCCTCCAACGATACACGGGCCCCGCCGACGATCAAGCGGAGTAACCCAAAGGTGTGATGACCTGCGGTGTGTGGTGCAGCGCACCCGTGGACGGGGTGAACGTGCAGGTCAGGTAGGCTGTGGGCATCCCCCGCCCTCTGTAACAGGGAGCAGCCTGCTGTGGCTCGTGTCGTTGTCGACGTCATGCCGAAGCCCGAGATTCTCGACCCGCAAGGTCAGGCGGTGGCGAACGCGCTGCCCCGGCTCGGGTTCCAGGGAATCGCCAGTGTCCGCCAGGGCAAGCACTTCGAGCTGGAGGTCGACGACTCCGTCGACGACGCCACGCTCGAGAAGATCGCCGAGACCTTCCTCGCGAACCCGGTCATCGAGGACTGGGTGGTTCGGCGGGTCGACGCATGAGCGTTCGCGTTGGGGTGATCACGTTCCCCGGCACGCTCGACGACGTGGACGCCGCCCGTGCGGCGCGGTACGCCGAGGCCGAGGCGGTGCCGCTGTGGCACGGTGACCCGGACCTCAAGGGTGTCGACGCGGTGATCGTGCCGGGTGGGTTCTCCTACGGCGACTACCTGCGCTGCGGCGCCATCGCCCGGTTCGCGCCGGTCATGGAGTCCGTCATCGAGGCCGCCGGCAAGGGCATGCCCGTCCTGGGCATCTGCAACGGGTTCCAGATCCTCTGCGAGGCCGGGCTGCTGCCGGGCGCGCTGATCCGGAACTCCGGGCTGCACTTCGTCTGCAAGGACCAGTGGCTCGCGGTGGAGAACAACACCACCGCGTGGTCCAGCCGGTACGAGAAGGGCGCCGAGATCCTGGTGCCCCTCAAGTCCGGCGAGGGCGGCTACCAGGCCACCCAGTCCACTGTGGACGAACTCGAGGGCGAGGGCCGCGTGGTGTTCCGCTACGTCGGCGACAACCCCAACGGGTCGCGCAACAACATCGCGGGCATCACGAGCGCGAACGGCCGGGTCGTCGGCCTCATGCCGCACCCGGAGCACGCGATCGACGCGTTGACCGGCCCCACGGACGACGGACTGGGCATGTTCCTGTCCCTGATGGATGCGGTGGTGAACGCATGAGCATCGACACCGTCAAGAACGCGGAGACCACGCCCGACCAGGAGCAGCCGTTCCGCGAGCTGGGCCTCAAGGACGACGAGTACGCCCGCGTCCGCGAGATCCTCGGCCGCAGGCCGACGGACGCCGAGCTGGCGATGTACTCGATCATGTGGAGCGAGCACTGCTCCTACAAGTCGTCGAAGGTGCACTTCCGGCACTTCAGCGAGTCGCTGACCGACGAGATGCGCGCCAAGATGCTCGCCGGCATCGGCGAGAACGCCGGCGTCGTCGACATCGGTGACGGCTGGGCCATCACGTTCAAGGTCGAGTCGCACAACCACCCGTCCTACGTCGAGCCCTACCAGGGCGCGGCGACGGGCGTCGGCGGCATCGTGCGCGACATCATCGCGATGGGCGCGCGGCCGCTGGCCGTCATGGACTCGCTGCGCTTCGGCAAGGCGGACGCCCCGGACACCCGGCGCGTGCTGCCCGGTGTCGTCGCGGGCGTCGGCGGCTACGGCAACTGCCTCGGCCTGCCGAACATCGGCGGCGAGGTCGTGTTCGACGAGTCGTACGCGGGCAACCCGCTGGTCAACGCCCTGTGCGTCGGTGTGCTGCGGGTCGAGGACCTGCACCTGGCGCACGCGTCGGGCGCGGGCAACAAGATCATCCTGTTCGGTGCGCGCACCGGGCTGGACGGCATCGGCGGCGTGTCCGTCCTCGCCAGCGACACGTTCGCGGGCGACGACGGCAGCGGCAAGCGCAAGAAGCTGCCCGCCGTGCAGGTCGGCGACCCGTTCACCGAGAAGGTGCTGATCGAGTGCTGCCTGGAGCTGTTCCAGCAGGGCATCGTCGTCGGCATCCAGGACCTCGGCGGCGCGGGCCTGTCCTGCGCGACCTCCGAGCTGGCCAGCGCCGGTGACGGCGGCATGCACGTCTACCTGGAGCGGGTCCCGCTGCGGGCGACGGGCATGACCCCGGCCGAGATCCTGTCGAGCGAGTCGCAGGAACGCATGTGCGCGGTCGTGGCGCCGGAGAACGTCGAGGCGTTCATGGCCGTCTGCGCGAAGTGGGACGTCATCGCCTCCGAGATCGGCGAGGTCACCGAGGGCGACCGCTTGGTGATCACGTGGAACGACGAGGTCGTCGTGGACGTGCCGCCGCGCACCGTGGCGCACGAGGGCCCGGTCTACAACCGGCCCATCGAGCGCCCCGCGGACCAGGACGCGCTGATCGCCAACGGCCCCGAGTCGCTGGCCCGGCCGACCGAGGCCGCGGACATCCTCAAGACCATCGTCACCATGGCCGCGTCGCCGAACCTGGCGTCCCGCCGCTGGGTCACGCAGCAGTACGACCGCTACGTGCGCGGCGGCACGGTCCTGGCGCAGCCGTCGGACGCGGGCATGATCCGCATCGACGAGGAGACCAACCGCGGCATCGCGCTGGCCACCGACTGCAACGGCCGCTTCACCAAGCTCGACCCGTACACCGGCGCGCAGCTCGCGCTGGCCGAGGCCTACCGGAACGTGTCGGTCAGCGGCGCGACGCCCATCGCGGTGTCGGACTGCCTGAACTTCGGCTCGCCCGAGGACCCGGCCGTGATGTGGCAGTTCGAGCAGGCCATCAAGGGCATCGCCGACGGCTGCCGCGAGCTGGGCATCCCGGTGACCGGCGGCAACGTCAGCTTCTACAACCAGACCGGCAGCACGGCGATCCTGCCGACGCCGGTCATCGGCGTGCTGGGCGTGATCGACGACGTGCGTCGCCGCATCCCGACCGGTGTCGGCGCCGAGGCGGGCGAGACCCTGCTGCTGCTGGGCGACACCCGTGACGAGTTCGGCGGCTCCGAGTGGGCGCACGTCGTGCACGGCCACCTGGGCGGCGTGCCGCCGAAGGTCGACCTGGCCCGTGAACGCCTGCTCGGCGAGGTGCTGCTGGCCGGGTCGCGCGACGGCATGGTGTCCGCCGCGCACGACCTGTCCGACGGCGGCTTGGCGCAGGCGCTGGTCGAGGCCTGCCTCATCGGCGAGACCGGCGCGCGGGTGTTCCTGGACGGCGAGCAGGACGCGTTCACGCAGCTGTTCAGCGAGTCCGCGGGCCGAGTGCTCGTGGCCGTGCCGCGCAGCGAGGAGTTGCGGTTCACCGACATGTGCACCGCGCGCCAGCTGCCGTGGCGCAAGGTCGGCGTCGTCGACCCGGAGTCCGAGTCCCTGGAGATCCAGGACCTCGGCCAGCTCCCGCTCGGCGAGCTCCGCGCCGCCTGGGAGGGCACCCTTCCCGCGCTGTTCGACTAGCACCGGTGGTGGGGAGGCCTTCGCGGAGGCCTCCCCACCGTCAGGTCAGCCGTTCGCCAGTGCGACCAGGCGCTCGTACGCGCCGTTGAACTGGTCCTGGTCGATCGGCGACGACGAGTACTGCCAGAACGTGTACGCCCCCCAGTCGTACGGGAGCGCGCCGGGCGCCGAGGCGTACCTGGCCACCCACAACGGGTTCGTGGCGCTGAAGCCGCTGCCGACGCACTGGTTCCACCAGCTCGCGGACGTGTAGATCACCGGGTACACGCCGGTGCGCGAGTGGTAGGTGTCGCTGAACGCCCGCACCCACGTGGTCATCGAGGCCTTCGTCAGGCCGTAGCACGTTGCGCCGTAAGGGTTGTACTCCATGTCCAGCGCCGCGGGCAGCGTCCGGCCGTCGCGCGACCAGCCGCCGCCGTGGGCCAGCAGGTACGTCGCCTGTGCCGCACCGGTCGACCGGTCCGGCAGCGCGAAGTGGTACGCGCCGCGGATCATGCCGACGGCGTAGGACCCGTTGTACTGCTGGGCGAAGTTCGGGTTCAGGACGCTGGTGCCCTCGGTCGCCTTCACGTAGGCGAACTTCTTGCCCTGGGCCCAGTACGCGGCCCAGTCGACGTTGCCCTGGTAGCGGCTGACGTCGATGCCCGGCACGGTCGCGAGCACGGCCGGGTCGGACTTGGGCTTGGCGCGCGGGGCGCCCGCCTCGTGCTTGCGGATCTGCGAGCCCATCGCGTGGTCCTGCTGGGGTTCCGCTCCGGCAGGGGAGGGAGCGGTCACCAGCAGGCCTGTGCACACGGCCAAGACGAGCGCTAGGTGCTTCATGGTCGGCGGTGCAGGGGGGACGACTCGATCCGAGAGTGTGCAGCACTTCTCAACGCGATGGCCAGGCTTCTGGTGAATCACCCACGGGCGGGTCAGTCCGCGACCAGCGCCAGCAGCCGGTCCTGGGGATCGCGCTCCGCGGGTGGTGACGGCCGGTCCCACAACGGGTACACGCCCCACGGGCGGGGCAGCGCGCCCGGCGCGGCGGAAAACCGGTCCACCCGCAACGGGTTCGGTGTGCCGAAGTCCGCGCCCGCGCACTGGCTCCACCACACCGCCGACGTGTAGACCACCGGGTAACGCCCGGTCCACTCCTTGTACGTGTCGCCGAAGTCGAGCACCCACTCCGCCAGCGCAGCCCTCGACAGCCCGTAGTCGGCCTTGCCGTACGGGTTGAACTCCAGGTTCAGCGCGCCCGGCAGCGTCATCCCGTCAGCGCGCCACACCCCGCCCTGGTCGACGAAGAACTCCGCCTGCTCGGCGCCGCTCGACCGGTCCGGCAGGGCGAAGTGGTACGCCCCGCGGATCAGGCCGACGTCGAACGAGTCGGCGTACTGCGCGGCGAAACCGGGGTTCACCCGCTCGGTGCCCTCGGTCGCCAGCACGTACGCGAAGCGCTTGCCCTGCTGCCAGTGCGCGGTCCAGTCGGCCTCGCCCACGACCTGGGCGCTCGCGTCGACGCCGGACACCGCGTGGTCCGCCTGCCTCATCAGCCCAGCGCAACGCTGACGAGCTGTTCGGCGTTGCCGTTGAACAGGTTCTGGTCGCCGGGGAACAGCCCGGCCGCGTCCCACTGCCAGATGGTCTGGTAGTCCCAGCCGATCGGCAGCGCGCCCAGCGCCTCGGCGTAGTGCGCGACCCACAGCGGGTTCGTCCGGCCGAAGTGGACGCTGCCGCCGACGCACCTGTTCCACCAGCTCGTCGACGTGTAGATCGTCGGGTAGCGCTGGGTGCGGGCGACCACGCGGTTGCTGAAGTCCAGCACCCACTTGGTCATCGCGGCCTGGTCGAGGCCGTAGCAGGTGTCGCCGTACGGGTTGTACTCCATGTCCATCGCGCCCGGCAGGGTCTTGCCGTCCGGCGACCAGCCGCCGCCGTTGTCGACGAAGAAGTCCGCCTGCTCGACGCCGCCGGAGCGGTCCGGGAGCGCGAAGTGGTACGCGCCCCGGACCATCCCGACGTCGTAGGAGCCGTTGTACTGCTGGGCGAACTTCGGGTTCTTGTACCCCGTGCCCTCGGTGGCCTTGACGTAGGCGAAGCGGGCGCCGTCTGCCCACGACCCCGGCCAGTCGACGTCACCCTGGTGGCTGCTCACGTCCATGCCCGGCACTTCGCTGAACTGGGCGAGCGACCTGTCCCGCGGCGGGAGCGACTTCGCCGTCCTGGACGTCCCCTCGTGCTTCGCGATCTGCGAGCCCGCGTAGTGCTCCGCGGACCCCTCCGGCAGCGGTGCTGCGGTCGTGCTCGACACAGGCGTGGCGACGAGCGCGCTCGTCGCGATCGAGATGACGCCGAGCCGGGTGGTCCAGGTGCGGAATCGGGATCGGTCGGCCACAGGACGCCCCCATTCGGTCGTAGATCATGGGCTGTATGGCCTAGATCCTCCGTCGAAAGGGGGCGAACCGCACCCGGTGATCACCCGACCGGACCAGTCGAAGGGCACGTTCGGGGACGGTCTCCGGCTAGTCCAGGCGTGCGAGCTCGTCGGCGGTCAACTCCACGTGGGTGGCCTCGGCGGAGCTGCGGATGCTCTCCGGCCGCGACGCGCCGGGGATGGGGATGACGACCGGCGCCTTGGCCAGCATCCAGGCCAGACACACCTGCTGCGGGCTCGCGCCGTGCGCTTCGGCGATCTCCGCGAACGCCGTGCCGCGCTCGGCGAGGGCGCCCGCCTTGCCGATGCCGCCCAGCGGGCTCCACGGCAGGAACGCGATGCCCATCTCGGCGCACAGCTCCAGCTCGGGTTCACTCGACCGGTACGACGGGGAGAACTGGTTCTGCACCGCCGCGAGCCTGCCGCCGAGGACCTCGTTCGCCTGGCGGATCTCGTCGGGGTTGAAGTTCGAGATGCCCGCCTGCTTGATCTTGCCCGCGTCCAGCAGCTCGCCGAGCGTGCCGAACGAGTCGGCCAGCGGGACCGTCGGGTCCGGCCGGTGGAACTGGTAGAGGTCGATCGCCTCGACGCCGAGCCGCTTGAGCGACGCGTCGCACGCCGACCGCAGGTAGTCGGGGCTGCCGTTGAGGGCCCAGCCGCCGCCCGCGACCCTGGTGTGGCCGCCCTTGGTGGCCACGAACACGCCGTCGGCCGCCGAGCCTAGCCCGCGCAGGGCCTCGGCGATCAGCTCCTCGTTGTGGCCGAAGTCCTGGTCGTCGAACGAGTAGGCGTCGGCGGTGTCGATCAGCGTCACGCCCGCCTCGACCGCCGCGCGGACCGTGGCCAGCGCTCGTTCGCGGTCGGGGCGGCCCTCGATCGACAGGGGCATGCCGCCCAGTCCGATCGCGCTGACCTCGACGTCGCCGATCCGGCGGGTGCGCATCAGGGGTACCTCCTGGGAGAAGTGGATGGGTCAAGTCTGCGCCGGACGCATTAAGCTGTCCAACAGAACAGGTGTATGACATTCAGCAGTTTGGGTGATTAATCGTGGAGCTTCGCCAGCTGGAGTACTTCGTGGCGGTGGCCGAGGAGTGCCACTTCACCAGGGCGGCCAAACGCGTGCACGTCGCCCAATCGGGTCTGTCGGCGTCCATCCGGTCGCTGGAGACCGAGCTGGGAGCGCCCTTGTTCGTCCGCAGCACCCGCCAGGTCGAGCTGACCGACGCGGGCCGCGCTCTGCTGGTCGAGGCCCGCCGCGCGCTCGGCTCGGTGGACGCCGCCCGCGACGCCGTGGCCGCCGTCCAGGGCCTGCTGCGCGGCACGCTGTCCGTGGGCAGCCTCCAGTGCCTGCACGTCGTGCACCTGCCCGCAGTGCTGGCGAAGTTCCACGCCACCCACCCCGGCGTGGAGATCCGGCTCCGGCAGGGCGGCACCGCCGACCTGGTCGACGAGGTGCGCGCGGGCCGGGTGGACGTGGCGTTCGTGACCCGCTCGCCGGACCAGGACGTGCGGATGTCCACCCTGGCCACCGAGCCGCTGGTGCTGGCGTGCGCGCCCGGTCACCCGCTGGCGGGCCGCCGCTCGGTCGCGCTCGGCGAACTCGCGGGCGAGTCCTTCGTGGACTTCAACACCGGGTGGGGCACGAGGGACGTCGTCGACCGCACGCTCGCCGCGGCCGGGGTGGACCGGCGGGTCGGCGTGGAGGTCAACGACGTCCACTCACTGCTGGACTTCGTCGGGTTCGGACTCGGCGTCGCGCTCGTGCCGCAGTCGTTCTCGCTCAAGACGGAGCTGGTCCGGTTCGTCGGCATGGACGGCGGGCCGGTCGCGGAGACGGTCGTCGTGACCGGGTCGACCGTCAGCGCCGCCGCCAGGGCGCTGCTGGACCTGGTACGCCCCGGCTAGCTTCCAGCCCTCGGGCGGCGCGATCCGCATGCCCGTGCCGGGCATGACGGTCAGCACGCCCGTCGTCGGCTTGGGCAGGTCGGCGCTGAGGTGCAGGAACGTGCTCACCTCCGCGCCGCGCACGTCGAACTCGCCCGCGAAGGTGGTGTCCTGCAACGAGAGCCCGCCGTCGAACCGCGCGTCGGCCGCCGACACGCGGCCGTGGAACACGGCCCCGGAGAGCAGCGTCGGCTTGGACGCGTCCAGCTCGTTGACCATGGTGATGCCGTAGAAGTTCGCCCGCCGCGCGGTCAGCCGCCCGATCCGGCGGCCGGACAGCCGGAAGTACTCGAGGTTCGCGCCGGTCAGGTCCAGGTGGTAGCGGGTGGGGTCCTGGTCCATGCCGAACGGCAGCAGGTCGGTGATCAGCCGCTGGGCCGTGCGCCGCACCTCGCGCTCCCGGTCGCTGCTCGCCAGCTCCTCGTCCGACCGCGTCCTCGGCAGCTTGTCGGGGTCGCCGGAGTACAGGCTGTCGTAGCCGGGGTGGTCGAACGGCCTGCGCAGGTACGCGCACAGCACGTCCAGCACGGTCTGCTTGTACCGCGGGGCCGACCCCGTGAGCCCGGCGAGCGCGTGCAGCGCGCCCACCCGCACCTGGTCGGCCTCGTGGCCGAGCATCTCCACCGACCGCGCGAACCGCTCGTCGGCGACCTTGTCGCTCTCCAGCTCGTGCCGCGCCTCCTCGGTGCGGCGCCTGCGGTCGTTGAGCCACAACGCGTACAGCGCCACGACCGCGCCGCCCGACAGGCCGCCGGTCTTGAGCGCCTCGGCCTTGGACAGCTTCGGCTCGACCAGCAGCAGCACGACGACCGTCGCGACCGTGACCAGGATCGCCGCCAGCACGCTCGCCAGCAGCATCAACCGTCCGCGCATCACGCCAGGTCCTCGAACGTCCAGTCGGCGGGCAGGAAGTCGTCCGGCTCCTTGCGGACCCGAAGCCCGGTGAGGTCCGGCGGGGTGGAGAACACGGCGTCCCGCAGGGTGATCCCGCCGTCGTACCCGCCGTCGGCGAACTTCGAGGCGCCCTCGAACCGGACCTCCCGGAAGTCGACCCGGCCGTGGGACGTGAAGCAGCTGAACCACGCCTTCGCGCGGAAGACCGCGTGGTGCCCGTGCAGCCTGCCGTCGTTCACGGCGTCGGTGAAGAAGGCGTCGCCGTGGAACACCGCGTGGTGGAACGAGTTCGACTGGTGGAACTTCGCGCCGCGCGCGGTGAACAGGCCGACCTGCCTGCCCGCGATGTCGAAGTACTCCAGGGACGCGTTGGTGAGGTTCAGGTCGTAGACCTTCGCGTCCTCCTCGCCCGCGAGCGGGAGCAGGTCGCCGATCAGCCGCTGCGCGGTCAGCCGGACCTCCATCTCGTGCCGGTCGTCCGTGCCGCGGTCGAACGGCCGCCGGAGGTAGGAGCAGAGGATGTCCAGCACGGTCTGCCGGTACTCCTCCCGCGACTTCGCCAGGCCCGCGAGCGCGTGCAGCGCCCCGACCCGCACCTGGTCGGTCTCGTGGCCGAGCAGTTCGACGGCGCGGGCGAACCGCTCGTCGGCGACCCGCGAGCGGTCGTGCTCGGCGCGGTCGTTGTCCAGCTTCTGCCTGGCCTCCTCGGTGCGCCGCCTGCGGTCGTTGAGCCACAGCGCGTACAGCGCGATCACCGAGCCGCCCGCGAGACCGCCGGTCTTGATCGCCTCGCCCTTGGCCGTGGTGCTGTCCACGACGAACAGCCACCCGCCGACCAGCAGGAACGCGCCCATCGCGCCCACGATCGTCGGTGCCAGCATGTTCCGGTTCCCGCGCAGCCTGACCAGCAGCAGCACTGCCGCGGCGGCGATGACGACCGCTCCCGCGATCCAGATGTACGTCACGGGACGCATTCTGCTGCGTGAGCGTGGCCACTGTCCCCGGAACCGGTCGTGCGGACGGTGTCCCAACTCACCGTCGTGGACCATGATGGGGGAGTAGCGGGGAGGGAATCGCGTGGCGGAACGGCCGAAGTGGGTGCCGGGTGACATCGACCTGGAGCGTCCCAGCGTGGCGCGCGTCTACGACTACTGGCTCGGGGGCGCGCACAACTTCGCCGCGGACCGGGCCGTGGCCAACCAGACGCTGGAGGTCATGCCCGAGCTGCGCGGGGTGATCCTGACCAACCGGGCGCTGCTGCGCCGGATGGTGCGCCACCTGCTGGACCTGGGTGTCCGCCAGTTCCTCGACCTCGGCTCGGGCATCCCGACCGCGGGCAACGTGCACGAGATCGCGCACGCCGTGGACCCGGCGGCGAAGGTCGTCTACGTGGACATCGACGCGGTCGCCGTCGCGCACGGCAGGTCGATCCTCGCGGACGTGCCGAACGCGATCGCGCTGCAAGCCGACGTCCGCGACCCGAAATCCGTGCTGGAAGCCGCAGAAGTGCGGTCCGTGCTGGACTTCGACCGGCCGGTCGCCGTGCTGATGATCGCGCTGCTGCACTTCGTGCCGGACTCCGACGACCCGCACGGGATCATCGCCGACTACCTCGACGCGCTCGTCCCCGGCAGCTACCTCGGGATCACCCACTACGGGTCCGAGGAGGAGGGCGACGAGGGCGAGGGCGCGGTCGAGGCCCGCAGGCGGTACAGCAAGCAGGTCACGCCCATGATCCACCGCACCCGGACCGAGTTCGCGTCCCTGTTCGGCGACCTGGAGTTCACCGAGCCCGGAGTGGTCCGCCTGCCCTACTGGCGACCCGAGTCGCCGGACGACGTCGACGAGGCCGCGGCCCGCTTCCCCGGCTTCGCCGCGCTGGGACGGAAGCGGTAGTGGTCGACTCCGATGGGCAACCGGCCGTATCCTCTGCGTTTGTGGTGGCAGGCCGACGAACATGACGGAACGGGTTGACCAGCGGGTGCCCAGCAGCCGATCGGAACTGGACCCGGCCATGGTGGCCGGGGCCGAGGCTTTCGCGCGCACGTGGGCCACGGCCGTCATCGGCAGCAGCTACGTGCCGATGACCAGGGCCGAAGTGGCCGAACACCTCCAGTCGCTGACCGAGGTGCTCGTCCAGGCCCTCCTCGCCAACCCCTTCCGCACCGCCCCCGGCTACGAGATCGGCTCCAGGCTCGTGGAGGCCCACTTCACCGGCACGGACACCCTCGGCCGCACGGTGCAGCTGCTCGGCGAGGACCTGCTGGTCGAACTGGGCATCGGCGTGGACAGCCGGATGGCGTCCCGCCTCGCGGCACTCCAGGGCGCGCTGGCCGCCGGGTACGCGCGGGCGCTGCGCGAGCGGACGCTGGCCGAGCAGGAGGCGATCCGCGCCGCCGTGCTGGACGCCCGCGACCAGGCCGAGACGGCGCTGCGCGCGAGCGAGGCCCGGTTCCGCGCGATGTTCACCGAGGCCGCCATCGGCATCGGCATCGCGGACATAGAGGGCCGCATACTGGACGTCAACCAGGCGTTGCAGGACATGCTCGGCTTCACCGTCGAGGAGATGCGCCAGTACAACATCCGCGACCTCATGCACCCCGAGGACAGCGGCAACGTCTGGCGGCTCTACGACCAGCTCATCGCGGGCGACTGCGACCACTACCGGGCCGAGAAGCGCTTCCACCGCGCCGACGGCGAGCAGGTGTGGACGCACCTGACGCTGTCGCTGGTGCGCGACGACCACGGCGAGCCGCAGTACCAGGTCGCGATGATCGAGGACGTCACCGACCGCCACCTGCTCCAGAACCGCCTGCGCTACCAGGCGCTGCACGACCCGTTGACCGGCCTGCCCAACCGCGCGCTGTTCCTGGAGCGGCTCGGCCGGGTGTTCGCGGCCGCGGTCGGCGTGGACAGCAGGCGCGCGGGCCTGTGCTACCTGGACCTGGACGGGTTCAAGGTCATCAACGACAGCCTCGGCCACGACATCGGCGACCAGCTGCTGGTCGAGGTCGGCCGACGGCTGGACCACTCGGTGTCCGGCGACGGCAAGCTCGTCGCGCGCATGGGCGGCGACGAGTTCGTGATCCTGGTCGAGGGCTCGGCCAGCACCCAGGACATCGTCAACGTCGCGGACCGCGTGCTGCACGAGCTGGAGGCCCCGATCAAGATCGGCGGCCACGAGCTGACCGTGTCCGCGAGCATCGGCATCGTCGAACGCCCGCTGGAGGGCACGACGGCCGCCGACCTGATGCGCGACGCGGACATCACGCTGTACTGGGCGAAAGCGGACGGGAAGTCCCGCTGGGCGCTCTACAACCCCGAGCGCAACGCCCGCGAGGTCGCCCGCTTCACGCTGTCGGCGACCATGCCGGCGGCGTTGGAGCGCGACGAGTTCTACGTGGACTACCAACCGCTGGTGCGGCTCGCGGACAGCCGCGTGACCGGCGTCGAGGCCCTGGTCCGGTGGCAGCACCCGGAGTTCGGGCGGCTGGCGCCCGACCGGTTCATCGAACTGGCCGAGGAGACCGGCCTGATCGTGCCGCTCGGCCGGTGGGTGCTGCGCAAGGCGTGCGAAGAAGCCCGGCGGTGGCTGCTGGAGTTCGGCGACAACGCGCCGTTCGTGAGCGTGAACCTGGCCGTCCGGCAGTCGCGCGACCCGGAACTGGTACGGGACGTGAAGCGGATCCTGGACGAGTGCGCCCTCCCACCGCACCACCTCCAGCTGGAGCTGACCGAGAGCGCGATCATGGGGACGGCGGACGAGCCGCTGGAAGCCCTGCGCGCGCTGTCGGACATGGGCGTGCGGATCGCCATCGACGACTTCGGCACCGGCTACTCCAACCTCGCGTACCTGAAGCACCTGCCGGTGCACGAACTCAAGATCGCGGGGTCGTTCATGGAAGGGCTGCGCGCGGCGGACGAGGAAGACGCCGTGGACGCCCAGATCGTGTCGACCCTCGTGCAACTCGCCCACGCGCTGGGACTGGGAGTCACCGCCGAAGGCGTGGAAACCCCGTCCCAGGCCAAGCGACTGCACCGAATCGGGTGCGACACCGGTCAGGGCTGGTTCTTCGCCCGACCGGGTCGCCCCGAGGACATCGACCACCTGCTGCGCGGCGGGCTGTAGTTCGGCTGGGTGCTTGGGCGGCTGCGGGGTCCAGCGTGGCTGGTTGACGGCTGCGGTTTTCGGTGTGGTCACCTGGTGAGCCTCTAGTTCCAGCTCGGTCAGCTGGCGGCTGCGATTTCAGCGTGGTCACCTGGTGAGCCCCTAGTTCCAGCTCGGTCGGCTGGTAGCTGCGATTTCCGGCGTGGTCACCTGGTGAGCCTCTAGTTCCAGCTCAGTCAGCCAGCGGCTGCGATTTCCAGCGTGCTGTGGCCGATTTGACATGGGGCCCCTCATTTCGGCCTTGATCGGGCCAAAAGGCAGTGCCCGAAGGCCTGCCCGATCT
>NZ_JBHYHC010000073.1:0-45652 GCF_042738955.1 Umezawaea sp. NPDC059074 | reverse complement strand
TAAATTTGTGGTGGGGGGGCACTCTCTTTGGACCGCCTTTTGAGCCCGACAATGGCCTAAATGTGGGGTCCCCATGTAAAATCGGCCACAGCACGCTGGAAATCGCAGCCACTGACCGACCATGCTGGGACGAACGCCGCTGGCCGACCTGAGCTGGAACGAGCCAGCCCTACCCCAACTCCCCAACCCCAGCAAGCACCTGCTCCCGCAGGATGTCCACATGCCCGCAGTGATGCGCCAACTCCCGCAGCACCTGGAGGTAAACCCACCTCAACGTCCGAGGCCCCATCCGATGCCCAGTAACCACATCGTCCAACGACACCCCGGCCACCACCCCCCGAGCCGTCACACAAGCCTCCCGATGAGCGGCCACAACGGACGAGATCGTGTCTCCCGAATCCACCCGATAGGACTCGTCCGCACTCCCCACCACCCCCAACTCCGCCCGGCTCCTCCCCCCGACGCACTCCTCGAACCACACCCTCTGCATCCACGTCACGTGCTTCACCAACCCCAGCAACGTGGTGGCCGAAGGCACCAACCTCCGCCGAACCTGCTCCTCGCTCAGCCCCTCAAGCGCAGCGTCGAACACCCCGCGGTACTCCTCGACAAAAGCCTCCACCTGCGCCCGTTCCCCCTCCAACGGCACGTCGAAAGACCCCATCGCTCCCCCTGATCACTCCGCCCGGCTCCAGGCCTCAGCCAACCCCACCTTCCCCCCGGTCCGCAACAGCGACCCGGTGTACACCCGACTCGCCCCCAGCACGATCACCACCACCGTCACCGCCAGAATCCCCATGGACAGCAACGCTTCCCACACCCGAGCGTCCCCGGTGAACATCCGCACCGGCATGGCGACCGCAGCCGAGAACGGCACGTACGACAGCACCGTCATCACCGTCTGGTTGTCCGAGAAGAACTGCACCCCGAAGTACGGCCCCATCACCAGCAGCATCGCCAGGCCCATCGTCGACCCCAGGTCCTCCTGTCGACTGACCAACGCGCCCGCGACCGCCCACATCGCCGCCAGCAACACGAACCCCAGGCACAGGAACGGCACGAACCACCCCAGCGCGGGCGCCACGACCGCCAGCAGCTCCGACTGCCCGCCGAGCCGCAACGCGATGGGCGCGGCCAACGCCAGGACCACCACCTGCCCCATCGTCAGCAGCACGTGCCCGAGGATCTTGCCCGCCAGCAGCGCCCGGATGGGCACGGTGGACACCAGGATCTCCACGATCCGCGTCTGCTTCTCCGTCACGGTGCTCTGCGCGATGGCCGCCCCGCCCATCCCGAACAGCAGGAAGAACAGCGCGAACACCAGGATCACCAGCGTCCGCACGCCGGGGCTCACCGCGGACGGGTCCAGCAGGTCCACCGGTGGCGCGGCCACGAGTTGCCCGACCACGTCCGACGGCGACTCGTCGAGCGCCACCACCCGCACGCCGATCGCGGACTCCCCGGTCGTGTCCGGCACGATCGCCGCCTCGACCTCGTCGGCCCGCACCAGCCGCTCGGCCGACGCCAGGTCGGGGACCTCGCGGACCTCCACGTCCTTGCCGGACAACACCTTCACGGCCTCGGACCCGACGGCCGCGACGACCGGCTTGTCCCCGCCGAACACCGAGGGCAGCACCGCGATCGCGAAGAGGCCCAGCACCGTGACCAGGAACCCGATCCAGAACCCCTTGGTGCGCACGAGAACGTTCATCTCCCGCTCCGCCACCAACCACGTGGCCGAAGCGAACGTCGCCCTGCTCATCAGACCACTTCCTTGAAGATCTCGTCCAACGTGGGCACGACCGCCGTGAACCCGCGCACCGCCCCGCGACCGACGGCGGCGGCCAGCACGCGCTGCTCCGCGTCGGCCTCCGACACCTCGAAGACCGCCCTCGGCCCGTCCAGCTCCACGACCCGCGCGCCGGGGACGTCGCGCACCCACCCGGCGTCGGACTCCACCACCAGCTCGAACCGCGCGGTCCCGTGCCGGGCCCGCAACTCCTCGCGCGACCCGCTCGCCGCGATCCGCCCCTTGGAGATGATCACGACGTCGTCGCACAGCCGCTCGACCACGGCCAGCTGGTGGCTGGAGAACAGCACCGGCACCCCGCCCGCCGCCCGCTTGCGCAGCACGTCCAGCACGATCTCGACGGCGATCGGGTCGAGGCCGGAGAACGGCTCGTCCAGGATCAGCACCGCGGGGTCGTGGACCAGCGCGGCGGCGATCTGCACGCGCTGCTGGTTGCCCAGCGACAGCGCCTCCAGCTTGTCGTTCGCGCGGTCGGTCAGCTCCAGTTCCGCCAGCAGCCGGTCGGTGTTGGCGCGCGCGGCCGCCCGGTCCATCCCGTGCAGCCGACCGAGCCACGTGATCTGCTCGGCCACCTTCATCTTCGGGTAGAGGCCGCGCTCCTCGGGCATGTAGCCGAACCCCGGCCGCTGCTCCTCGGTGACGGGGCCGCCGTTCCAGCTCACGGTGCCGCCGTGCGGCGCGAGCACCCCGAGGATGATCCGCATCGTGGTCGTCTTGCCGGACCCGTTCGCGCCCAGGAACCCGGTCATCCGTCCGGGGCGGACGTCGAACGTCACGTCGTCGAGCACCCGGTGGTCCCCGAAGCTCCGGCTGATCGAGGTCATCGTCAACATGCCGGCAACGCTATTCGGGATGATCGGCTTCCGCGTCCTGCGCACGACCCACCGGAGGGTCGTCCTCACGACCCACCCGGCACGACCACCCCGTTCTCGTACGCGTAGACGACGGCGTGCGTGCGGTCGCGCAGGCCGAGCTTGCCGAGCACGCGGGACACGTGCGTCTTCACCGTGGTCTCGCCGAGGTGCAGGGCGGCGGCGATCTCGGCGTTGCTGACCCCGCGCGCGAGTTCCACCAGCACCTCGAACTCGCGGTCGGTCAGCTCGGAGGGCCGGGTCTGGGCCGCGACCGCGGGCGTGGTGAACCGGGCGATCACCCGGCGGGTGACCTCGGGCGACAGCAGCGCGTCCCCGCGCGCCACCACCCGGACCGACTCGACCAGGTCCTCCGGCGAGGCGTTCTTCAGCAGGAACCCGCTGGCCCCGGCCCGCAGCGCCTCGAAGAGGTAGTCCTCGCGGTCGAACGTCGTCAGGATGACGACCTTCACGTCGATCCCCGAGCCCAGGACCCGGCGGGTGGCTTCCAGCCCATCGACCCGAGGCATCTGCACGTCCATCAGCACCACGTCCGGCCGCAGCCGTTCGACCAGCTCCACGGCCTGCTCGCCGTCCCCGGCCTCGCCGACCACCTCGATGTCCGGCTCCGTCCCGAGGATGACCCGGAAGCCCGCCCGGACGAGGTCCTGGTCGTCCGCGAGCACCACGCGCAGGCTCATGCCCCACCGTTCCCGCCGGTCGGCAGGCTGGCGCGCACGAGATAGCCCGCGCCCCGCCGTGGACCGGCCTCGAACTCGCCGCCGTGCACGGACACCCGTTCCCTCATCCCCACCAGTCCGAACCCCCCGCCCGCGGCCGCGGCGCGACCCTTGCCGTCGTCGGTCACCTCGACCTCCAGCGCCGTGTCCAGGTACCGCACCCGGACGTCCGCTTTGGACGCCCCCGCGTGCTTCACCACGTTCGTCAACGCCTCCTGCACCACCCGGTACGCCGACAGCGCCACCCCCGGCGGCACCGGCCGCGGCTCGCCGTACGTGCCGTGGCCGACGTCCAGCCCGGTCGAGCGCGCGGTCGCCACCAGGTCGGGCAGCTGCTCCAGGCCCGGCGCGGCCGTGACGTCCTCGGCCGGTTCGGGGTCCGCGCGCAGCACGCCGAGCAGGCCGCGCAGTTCGCCGATGGCCGTGCGAGCGGTCTTCTCGACGGTTTCCAGGGACGTGCGGGCGAGGTCGTGGTCGGTGTCGAGGACCCGGCGCGCGGCGCCCGCCTGGATGCCCATCACGGACACGTGGTGCGCCACGACGTCGTGCAGGTCGCGGGCGATGCGCATCCGCTCGGCCACGATCGCGCCGCGGGTGTTCTGCTCCTGCGAGAGGCGGAGCTGGTCGGTGCGGAACTCGAGTTCGGCGAGCCTGCGGGCGGAGAGCCACGCCAGTTCGCCGAAGAAGTACGAGGAGAGGAAGTACAGCAGGTTGAAGCCGATGCCGTAGAGCACGGACGCGAGCACCGGGTCGAGCGGGCCCGCCGCGTGCTCGTAGTCCCCCGCGGGGCCGACCATCAGGAACCGGACCAGGCCGAAGCCCAGCCAGGCGAACATGGCCACGACCAGACCCACCCGCACGACGACCGCGCGGCGGCGGTCCGGGGCCCACCCGCCCGCGGTGAAGATCGCGAGGAACAGGACGATCGACGGGACGAAGTTGTCCCCGATCTGCCGGGCCTGCGCGGCGATGAACAACGCGCCCACGACCAGCAGCACGACCAGCGGGTAGCGCCGCCGCACCACCAGCGGCACCGTGAGCGCCACACCCCACGCCATCTGCTCGCCCAGGTGCGGCGGCTTGCCCAACGCGAACGCGCCCATGCTGTTGACCAGCACGGTCATCAGCACCCCGCCCGCGAGGACGGCGAGTGCGACCCACACGTCCTGCCTGCGCTGCCGGGGCGTGGGCGGCGGACGCCGCCACTCGCTCCACACCGGTTCCGTCGTCCCCATGGGGGTGAACATAACCGGACGGGAGCGGGCTCTCAGACCTCGCCGGTGCGGAACCGGTCCAGGACTCGGCGTTCCCGCTTGGTGGGGCGGCCCGCGCCGCGTTCGCGCTTCGCCACCGGCGCGGCCACCACCGGAGGCGGCGGGGGCGTCCGGTCGATGAAGCACGTCGACGCGTCCGCGGCGCCCACGCGCTTCTGGATCACCCGCACGACCTCGACGGTCTTGGTCACGTCGCCCACCCTGGCGCGGACCTCGTCGCCCGGTGACACGGTCGTCGCGGGTTTCGCGGGGTTGCCGTTGATCCGGACGTGGCCGCCCCGGCAGGCCGCGGCGGCGTCGGGTCGGGTCTTGGTCAGTCGGACCGCCCACAGCCAGCGGTCCACGCGGGTGGACTCCACGTCGTCCATGATGGCCTGCCCGACGGGACGGCGCCCGCGCGGGCCCGCCTCAGTCCAGGCAGTCGAGGACCGCGCGCAGGTAGCGCTCCGAGCGGTCGGAGCCGATGATGCCCGGCGCCATCCGGTTCATCACGTAGCTGACCGTGAGCCGCCGGTCGAGGTCCATGAGGATCAGCGAACCGCCCCAGCCGCCCCAGTAGCAGGCCTTGCCCTGCGGCACGTACGGCACCGTGACGGTCTCGGGCAGCGCGAAGCCGATGCCGAACCGCAGCGGCACCCCGAGCACAAGGTCCACGCCGTCGCTCTGCTGGTCGAAGATCACGTCGATGGTGTCCGGCGACAGCAGGCGCACGCCGTCGACGGACCCGCCCAGCGCCACCGAGCTGAGGATGCGGGCGACCGAGCGGGCGTTGCCGTGGCCGTTGATCGCGCCCATGTCCGCGTGCCGCCAGTCCGGCGTGTTGGCCACGCCCGCGTCCAGCGCGCCGGAGGAGAAGGTCTTGACCATGGGGCTGTCGGGGTCGAGGGCCGCGAAGTCGAACGGCAGCGGCGGCGGGGGGACCACCGGGGCGATCCGGGGCCAGTCGGCCTCCACCGCGCCGATCTGGAAGTCCGCGCCCAGCGGGCCCGCGATCTCCTCCGCGACGAACGCCTTGAGCGGCTTGCCGGTCACCCGGCGGACCAGTTCGCCGACGAGGTGGCCCTGGTTGCTGGCGTGGTAGCCCGACACCTTGCCCGGCTCCCACCACGGTCGTTGCGCGGCAAGGCGGGCCGTCGAGGTGTCCCAGTCGTACAGGTCGGCGACGGTGAACGGCTGGTCCCAGCCGGAGACGCCCGAGGTGTGGCTCAGGACGTGGCGGACCTCGACGTGCTCCTTGCCGTTCGCGGCGAACTCGGGCCAGTACTTGGCGATCGGGGCGTAGGGGTCCAGCAGGCCGCGGTCCACGAGCATCAGCGCGGCCAGGTTGGTGACGGTCTTGGTGGTGGACCAGACGTTGGTGATGGTGTCCTCGGTCCACGGGCTGGTGCGCTCGGCGTCGCGCCAGCCGCCCCAGATGTCCGCGACGGTCGTGCCGTCCAGGTCCACGACGATGCTCGCGCCCAGTTCGTTGCCGGACGCCAACTCCGCGGCGAGGGCGTCCCGCACCGGCGTGAAGCGCTCGTCCAGGTCTCCCGACACTTCGACCATGGTCGTGGTCCCTCCGTGCGACGTCCGGCCGACGGCGGTGACGGCCGAGCGCGGTGCAACGCCTCACACCGGTGACACATCGATGCAACGTGATGCCGCGCACGTTGCACGATGTCATGGGACACTCCCCTCGGGCAAGGGGTGGAGGGGTGGTCGTGGAGGACGGGAGCACGGCGTTGCGCCGGGCGCTGGACGGGGAGTGCAGGCCGACGGTGCTGGACGCCTTCGCGGCCGCGCGCAGGCGGTTCGCGGCCGGTGAGCGGATCGACATGCAAGGACTGGCCGACGAACTGGGGGTCAACCGGGTCACGCTGTACCGGTGGGTCGGGTCGCGCGAGCAGCTGATCACCGAGGTGCTGTGGTCGGCCACCCGCAAGAGCTTCGAGGCCTACCGCGCGGCGCACACCGACGGGCCGCGCGCCGCCGTGGCGCTGACCGCGTTCGTGCGGGACGTGAACGCCCACCCCGGCATGAGGCAACTGCTCCGCGACGAGCCCGCGCTCGCACTGGGGCTGTTGACCAGTACCTCCGGCGACTACCAGCACCGGTACCTGCTGCTGATCCGCGAGTTGATCGCCGAGGACCGCGCCGCCGGTCTCGTGTCGAGCGAGATCCCGTTGGACGACCTCGCCTACACCGCCGTGCGCATCACCGAGTCGTACATCCACACGCAGGTGCTCATCGGCGAGCCGCCGGACGCGCGGCGGGCGGAAGTCGTGCTGCGGGTCCTGCTGCGCTGACGCGGGCGTGTGGGAGCATCGGCGGATGCTGCTCGAACTCGCCGTGGGCGACGCGTACGGGGCCGGGTTCGAGTTCGCGGACGCGGAGTTCGTCCTGGCGCACAACACCTTGCGCGGCTACGTGCAGAACCCGGTGTACGCGGGGCTGCGGCCGGGGCGGTACACCGACGACACGCAGATGACCATCGCGGTCGCCGAGGTGGTGGCCGAGGGTGGCCCGTGGACCGCGCCGCGGTTCGCCGACGCGTTCGTGCGGGCCTTCCACCGCGACCCGCGACCGGGGTACGCCAAGGGCTTCCAGGCGCTGCTCCCCGAACTGGCCGACGGAACGGCGCTGCTGGACCGGATCCGGCCGGACAGCGACAAGAGCGGCGCGGCCATGCGGTCCGGGCCGATCGGGTTGCTGTCCACAGTGGACGAGGTGCTGGAGTGCGCCGCCGTGCAGGCGCGGATCACCCACGACACGCCGGACGGCGTCGAGTCCGCGCAGGCCGCCGCGCTGGCCGCGCACTACTGCCACCACGGGCTCGGGCCGGTGGCGGAGGTCGCCCGCTGGGTGGACGCTCGGCTGCCGTCGGGCGGTTGGGCGACGCCGTGGACCGGCGAGGTCGGGTCGAAGGGGCGGATGAGCGTGCGGGCCGCGCTCACGGCGTTGAGCACGAGCACGGGCCTCGGGTCGCTGCTGCGGGCGTGCGTCGCGTTCACCGGGGACGTGGACACGGTGGCGACGATCGCGCTGGCCGCCGGGTCGCGGTCGGCGGAACTGGCTCGGGACCTGCCTCCCGCGCTGCTGGCCGACCTGGAGCGCGGGCCGTACGGCCACGACTTCCTGGTGGCGCTGGACAACGCTCTCCTGGGGTGACATCGGGAATCCCGATCCCTCGGCGCACCGCGGAATAAACCGTATCTCCCCGCCCGCCGAGCGCTTCTCTACTTCTGCGCCGTGCCCCTGAACACGGCACCGAAGAAGGGAACACCGCAGTGCGACTACTGAGACCCGTCCTGGCGTCCCTCGCCGCAGCCTCGCTCGCCCTCGCGATCGGCGCGGCCCCGGCCAACGCCTCCGACCCCAAGCCGGACACCGCCGCCAAGGCCAGTGCCCAGGGTTCCGCCCCCGCGGACGCCGGGCGCAAGGCGCCGCTGGTCAGCCAGGCGGTGGACGTGGCGTCGTCGACCATCCAGACCCGGATCGTCGACTACGTGAAGACCCGCGGCACCAAGTACTCCTTCGGCAGCTACGCCGACCCGAACACCGGCAAGGTCGTCATCGAGACCGACGCGCCCTCCGACGTGGTCTCCTCCCTGGTCGGCACGTACGGCACGGTGGTCGACGTGCGCAAGCACGAGGTCACCGACCTGTTCAGCCGCCGCGACGACGTCCCGGCGTTCTGGGGCGGCGCGGGCATCACGCTCACCGCGCCGAACGCCCAGTGCTCCTCCGGCTACACCGTGCAGAACTCGGCGGGCACCCGCTTCCAGGTGACCGCGGGCCACTGCTTCAGCAACGGCCAGACGGCCGTCACCGAGCTGGGCGGCCGCGTCGTCGGCACCATCAGCGGCAACGGCCTCCCGTCGCAGGACATGGAACTCATCAGCGGCCAGTCCTACGGCGCGTTCATCTACCTGGGCGGCGTCGACAGCGGCACCGGAGCGCACATCCTGTCCGCGGCCGACCCCGTGGTCGGCTTCGCCGACTACTGCCACAGCGGCCGCACCACCGGCGAGAACTGCGGCCACACCGCCACCAGCGTCACCGCCACGGTCTGCACCTCCAGCGGCTGCAAGTCGCCCGTGACGGCGTTCACCGGCGGCAACCTCCCGCAGGGCGGCGACTCCGGGGCCCCGTTCTACGTCGGCAGCGTGTCCGCGCCCGACAAGCACATCCGCGGCCACGTCATCGCGGGCGGCGGTGGCACGGCGTACGCGGAACTCTGGAGCCGCGTGAGCACGCGGTTCGGCGTCACGATCGCGACCTGAGCGACCACCGCGACGTGAGCACGCGGCCGGGGGTGGCCGTCGCAGGACCCACCCCCGGTTCGCTCACGTCACGTCGAGCGGCCACGGACCGCCCACGGCGACCGTGCTCGTCCCGCTCCGGTTGACCGCGACGAGGGCGAACACCTGGTAGGCGCCCGCCGCCAGGGGTTCGCCCCCGTCGCACTCCCGCAGGCTCCCGGTCGCCGGGAAGTCCGCGCTCGCCCCGGCGGGGAGGTCGAGGGGCTTCGCCACCAGGTCCTTCGGCAGCGAGGCCCCCACGACCTTCCCGTCGCGCACCACGACCACGTCGGCGAGCTGGGACGTGTCCCCCTTGATCGCCTCGCCGTTGTTCGTCACCGTCACGGTCCCGGCGAACGTCCCACCGCCCCGTTCCGCGCTGGTCGGGAACCGCCCGACCAGCGCCAGGGTCTTGGTCGCCGTCAGCCCGTCGGCCCGTTCCCCGCATCCGGGAACCGCCTGCACCGCGTCACCTCCGCCGGTCTCGACCGTCCTCCCGCACGCCACCAGCACCACGGCGGCCACCAGTGCGATCAACGCCCTCATGCGACACCTCGCTCCCACCTGCCGGACGGAACGACCCCGCCGGGAGGTTGCACGGGGTCAGAGGAACCGCCACAGGTGGTCGGGCGAGCCGTTGTCGGCCCACTGGGTGACCTGCGCGCCGTCGGCCCGCGACTGCTGGTCCACGGCCAGCACCTTGCCGCTGCGGACGTTCACGACCTTCGACCACCCGCCGCCCGCGTCCACGATCCGCCACAGGTGGTCCGGCGTGCCGTTGTCGCGGTACTGCTGCACGTGCGCGCCGTCGTCAACACTCTGGTCGTGCACGGCCAACACCTTCCCGCTATTGCGATTCGTGATCCGGACGGTGCCGTCACCGTTGTCCACCACGGTCCACACGTGGTCCGCGGTCCCGTTGTCGGCCCACTGCGTCACCTCGGCGGAGTCGCCGAGCGACGCCCCCGACACCGCGAGGACCTTGCCGGAGTTCTGGTTCTGGATCCGCCGCCACACCACCACCGACGCCGCGGGCGGCACGGCGAGCGCGAACGTCCCGCCCACCACCGGCCGCGCGGCGAACCCGCGCTGGGTCCCGTCGCCCACGACGTACCAGTCCGACAGCGGAACCCGTTGCGGTGTCTGGTTCGCGTACGCGTAGACGCCCTCGACCAGCGCGTCGCGGATGCCGGGCCGGTCGGCGAGCCAGGCCGCCGTCCACAGCTCCCAGTCGGCCTTCGTGTAGTTGTTGCGCGGGTCCAGCAGCACGCCGAAGCGCCCGATCCTGCCCTGGTACCAGTCACCTTCGCGGGCGGCGACGCCGAGCGGCACCAGGTCCAGCCCGAGCAGGCGGTCGGCGAACCCGTTGTACTTCAGGCTCCACGTGCCGTCCTGGTCGTACGCCAGCTTCAGGTGCGTGCCCGCCGGGTCCTGCGCGAGGCTCGTCCACTGGCTCGCGTAGCTCCGCGAGATCGACCGGTAGCGCACGACGTCGGCGGTGTTGCCCAGCAGCGCCGAGATGATCCCCATCGCGCCGATGCCGATGATGCCCTTGAGCGCCAGGTTCGCGCTGTGGGCGATGAACCCGGTGAAGTCGTCGGTCTGGTTCTGGAAGCCGGGGTCGAGGGCGTTGCCGACCAGGTACTCGGCCCACCGCCGCAGCACGGCCTGGTGCGCCGTGGCGAACGCGCGGGCGTCGGCCGCGGGCAGCCGTTGCACCAGCGCGGCCGACATGATCAGCATGTTGGCCGACTCCTCGACCGGCATGCTCTCCTCGTCGCCGTCGTTGTGACCGGTGGCGACCGGGTAGTGGAAGCCGAGGTCGTGCTCGGCGAACTCCTTGGGCCAGCCGCCACGTTCGGCGTAGTCCAGCAGCGGTTCCAGCAGCAGCCGCAGGTAGTTCGGCGCGAGGTGCAGGTACGCCGGGAACGCCGGATAGGTGACGTCCACCGTGGACATGTTGCCGTTGGAGGAGATCTCCTTCAGGAACGCCCACGGCGACCCGCCGCGGTCCACCAGTTCGGTGCCCCCGAACGCCTGCCGCAGCGCCAGCGCGCACAGCGCCGCGTAGTGCTCGCCGCCGACGCGCACGGCGTCGTCGTGCACCCGCTGGTCCAGCGCCATGGCCGCGGTGAGCGCGGAGGCGCGGTCGGCGAGGAACCAGTCGACCATGTCCGGCCACGTCGTCCACTGCCGCGTCCACCACGGCGCGAGCTGCGTGCCGAGGTAGCTCACGGCGGGCGTCCGCACGTGCCCGAGCGCGACGGTGAACGGCGCGGACGCGGACGTGACCGAGCCGAGGCTCTTCCGCAGCGCCAGGACGACCCACCGGTCGTTGATCGGGCGGGGCATCGCGGGGTCGGAGGTGTTCGGCAGGGCGCCGGACGCCCCGCGCACCACCGTGTCCTGGCCGATCTGCCACGACAGGCCCGAGCCGGACGAGGCCGCGAGCACGAGCGTTCCCCAGGACGCCTGGTCGTTGTTCTCCTGGAGCACGCCGGGCGACGCCGGGGTGACGGTGAGCGCGGTGCTCGACCCGGTCTGCCGCTGGGCCCAGGTGACCGGGGTGGCGCTGTCGCCGTGCACCCACTCCGCCGACACGTCGACGTGCAGGTCCACGGTGTGCGCCCGGCCGTCGGTGCTCGCGGCGGTGATGTCGAGGTACCCGAACGGCACCGACTGCCGCCGCAGGTCGTCGGGGGCTACCGGCGAGAAGAAGGTGACGGTCAGCGCGACGCCGCCGCCGGTGAGGGTGTAGATCGAGCGGGTCGCGGTGACCCGCAACGAGGTCTGCGTCATCCGGGTGAACGCCCCGGAGGGCGACCCGGCGAACAGGTAGGCCGTGCCGTCGATGCGGGCGATCCCGCAGAGGGCGGTCGTGCGGCCGTTCCAGAACGACGACCACGAGCCGACCAGCTCGTCGGACGCCTGCCACGTGCTGAGGTACGGCGAGCGGACGAACAGCGGGGTCGCGGGTGGGCGCAGCGGGTCGAACGTGCCGAGCGCGGTGACGTCGGCGCGGGCGTGGCCGGGGAGCGCGGACAGGACGAGCGCGCCTCCCGCCCAGCCGAGCAGGGTGCGACGGGACAGGGACTCCGACATGGGTGCCTTCCTCCGTGCAGGGCGGATCCCCAGGTTTACATCGTTGGTACAACGTTGTAAACCTGCTGTGGGAGGTACCCGTCGGGTACCTCCTCGCTCAGTAGGCCACCCCGACCGACTGCCCGACCGTCGCCGGGTCGGCCAGCGCCGCGAGCATCGCGTGCGCGGTGTCGGCGCGGGAGATGGAGTAGCCGCCGCGCGGGTTCCCGCCGACGACGCTGCGGTACTCCCCGGTCAGCGGCTTGTCCACCAGCTTGGGCGGCCGCACGGCCGTCCAGTCGACCCCGCTCCCCCGCAGGACGTCCTCCATGGCCGCCAGGTCCGCGTAGACGTCCCGCAGCACCGCACCGATGAACGGCAGCAGCACCCGCCGGTTGAGGAACGTCTCGTCCTCGGCCACCGGCCCGACCGGCGCGGCGCTGACCACCACGATCCGCCGCACCCCCGCGTCCGCCATGGCCCGCACGATCCCGCGCGTCGCCGTGGACGCCACCGGCCCCTCCTTGCGCCCCTTCGGACCGATGCCCGACAGCACCGCGTCGCACGGCTCCAGCGCGTCGGCCATCGTGGCGACCCGCAACTCGGCGTGCTCCACGTGGAGTCGTTTCGGGTCGCGCACGACGGCCGTGACCTGGTGCCCGGCGTCGAGCGCCTGCCGGACGACGTGCCCGCCGACACCGCCGGTGGCACCGAAAACAGTGATCTTCATCCGCGTCTCCCCAGCTCGGATACCTTGTGATCCGCACCCCATATACTACGAGGGCGATATCATATGAGTTCCAAAGTACCTGAGGACGCGCGGCAGCGCAGGCGAACGACGGCGACCATCAAGGAATCGCTGCGCGGCCTGCGCGTCCAACTGGCGCTGTTCAACCACCAGGTCGGCTCCCGCGTCGACCTGAAGGACGTCGACCTCGACTGCCTCGACCTCCTCGCCCAGCACGGCCCGCAGAACCCCACCGCCCTCTCCCGCCGCGCGGGCCTGCACCCGGCCACCCTCACCGGCGTCCTCGACCGCCTCGAACGCGGCGGCTGGATCACCCGCGACCGCGACCCGTCCGACCGCCGCGCCGTCGTGGTCCGCGTCCTCCCCGACCGCAACGCCGAGATGTTCGAGCACTACCGCGGCATGAACACCGCCATCGACGACCTCTGCGAGGCCTACAGCCCCGCGGAACTCGCCGCCATCGCCGACTTCCTGACCCGCGCCACCGCCGCCGGCAAGCAGGCGACCGACCAGTTCACGGAGCAGGCATGACCGACGGCAGCAGGCTCACGGCGTTCGGGAACCAGCTCGTGGAGGTCCACATCTGGTTGCGGGAGCAGCTCGAGGAGCTGCGGGACGACGTGGACGCGTACTTCGCGGGGAACGGGTTGCCGTCGCGGGACTTGCGGGCCCACTGCCTGTCGTTCTGCTCGGCGTTGACGCGGCACCACACCGGGGAGGACCGGGTCGCGTTCGTGGAGATCGCGGCGGAGTTCCCCGAGCTGCGCGGGGTGATCGGGGAGTTGAGGACCGACCACAACCGGATCGACTGGGTGCTCGGGACGCTGGAGAAGCTGCTGAGGAACCTCCCGGCCGAGCCCGATCCGGCCGCGGCGGCGCACGTGACGGCGGAGCTCGAGGGGCTGGCCGCGTTGATGGAGACGCACTTCACCTACGAGGAGCGGAAACTGATCTCCGTGCTCAACTCGCTGGACCTGCCGGAGTGGCGGGCCGAGCGGCCGGAGTTCCTGCGGGTCGACGGAGGAGGTCCCGCAGCGCCTTGACGACGTCGCCGGGCGCCTCCTCGGCCATGAAGTGCCCGCAGGACACGGTGTGGTGCTCCAGGTCCGGGGCCCACGCGCGCCAGCGGGCGGCGGCGTCGAAGCCGAGGGCCGTGCCCCAGTCCTGCTGGAGCACGGTGACGGGCATCCGCAGGTGGTCGCCCGACGCGAGGGACGCGCGGTCGTGCTCGACGTCGATCCCGGCGGACGCGCGGTAGTCGGCGACGATCGACGGGACCGCGTCGCGCGATGCCTTCAGGTACTCGGCGCGGACATCGGCCGGGATGGCGGTCGGGTCGTTGGTCCAGAGGTCGAGGAAGTGGCCGAAGAAGGCGTCGGCGGACGCCGTGATCATGGCCTCGGGCAGGCCGGGCGGCTGGGCCATCAGGTACAGGTGGAAGCCGACCGCCGCGGGCACCCCGTGCATCACGTCCCACATGTCCAGCGTGGGCAGCACGTCCAGCGAGGCCAGGTGGGTCACGGCGTCGGGGTGGTCGAGGCCCGCGCGGATCGCGACCAGCGCGCCGCGGTCGTGGCCCGCGAGGGCGAACCGGTCGTGGCCGAGCGACCGGGCCAGCGCGACGACGTCGGCGGCCATCTCCCGCTTGGAGTACCCGGTGGTGGGCTTGTCGCTGGCGCCGTAGCCGCGCAGGTCGGGGCAGATGACCGTGTGGTCGGCGGCCAGATCGGCGGCGACGTGCCGCCACATCAGGTGGGTCTGCGGGAAGCCGTGCAGCAGCACGACCGGGCTGCCCGTGCCGCCCACGACGGCGTGCAGGGCGACACCGTCGGCGACGGTCACTCGGCGTTCGGTGAAACCGGGGATCATGGGGTTCTCCTCAGTGGAAGGGGACGACCCGAACTCTGCGCGACGGCGATCAGCGTTCGATCAGCGCCGACTCAGCGCCGCCCGTTAGGTTGTGCCGGTGGTGACGTTCGGTGTGCTCGGTCCGCTGGAGGCCGCCGACGAGCACGGGCCGGTCAACCTCAAGGGCCCTCGACACCGGGCCGTCCTGGCCCGGCTCCTGGTGGCACGCGGTCACGTCGTGCCGGTTGAGACCCTCGTCGACGACCTCTGGGAGTCCCCGCCGGACGGTGCGCTGGGCGCGGTGCAGACGTTCGTCGGCGCGCTGCGCAAGGCCCTCGAACCCGACCGTCCACCCCGGACACCCGCACGGCTGCTGGTCACCGCGCCACCGGGGTACGCCGTGCGCGTCGAGCCCGACGCGGTGGACGCCTGGCGGTTCGAAGCGGCCGTCGGTGCCGCGAACGCCGTGCCCGCCGAGGAAGCGCTGTCCCGACTGGACGACGCGCTCGCGCTCTGGCGGGGACCCGCGTACGCCGAGTTCACCGACCTGCGCTGGGCCCGCGCCGAAGCCGCCCGGCTGGACGAGGTGCGGCTGGTCGCCGTCACCCGCCGCGCCGAGGCGGCACTGGCGCTGGGCCACGCCGCCGAGACCGTGCCGGACCTGGAGGCGCACGTCGCCGCGCACCCGCTGCGCGAGGACGGGTGGCGGCTGCTGGCACTGGCGCTGTACCGGTCGGGACGGCAGGGGGACGCGCTGGCCACGCTCCGCCGGGCGCGCGAGGTGCTGCGGGACGAACTCGGCGTCGACCCCGGCGAGGCCCTGGCCCGGCTGGAGGCCGAGGTCCTGGCGCGGGCCGAGCACCTCGCCCCTCCCCCACGCGCCCGGAAGGCGCACCCGTTCGTCGGGCGCGCGACCGAACTGGCCGCGGTGGCGGCGACCGCCGAGGAGCTGACCCGCCCGACGCTGGTCCTGCTGTCCGGGGTGGCGGGGGCTGGCAAGACGGCGTTCGCGCGGACGGTGGCCGACCGGCTGGCCGACCGCGGCTGGACCACGGCGTGGGGCGCGAGCCCGGAGGTGCAGGGCGCGCCCGAGGCGTGGCCGTGGACCCGGATGCGCCGGACGCTGGGACCCGAGCCCGCGCCCGTGGACGCGACGAGGTTCCACCGGCACCGGGCGATCGGCGCGCACGTCGCCTCCCGCGCGCCGGTCCTGCTCGTCTTCGACGACCTGCACTGGGCCGACGAGGACACCCTCGCGCTGGTGACGGCGCTGACCGCCGACCCCGACGGCGGCCGGGTGCTGGTGCTCGGCACGTACCGGTCGACCGACATCACCCTCGCGCTGGCCGAGGCGTTGGGCCGCGCCGCCCGTACCGAGCCCGTCCGGCTCTACCTGGGCGGCCTGACCCGCCCGCTGGTGGACGAGATGGTGCGGGCCATCAGCGACCGCGAGATGTCCCCCGCCGACGTCGAGGCCGTCCACGCCCGCAGCGCGGGCAACCCGTTCCTCGTCCGGGAGTTGACCCGGCTCTGGGAGGACGAGGGCCTGCACGGCGTGCCCGCCGGCGTCCGCGACGTCCTCCTGCACCGCCTGGCCTCCCTGCCCGAGGCCACGCGCACGCACCTGCGGCAGGCGTCCGTGCTCGGCCAGGACGTCGACCTCGACGTGCTGATCCCGCTGGCCGGGGACGAGGACGCGGTGCTGGACTCCGTCGAGGCGGCGCTGCGGGCAGGGTTCCTGGTCGAGCGGGACGCCGACCGGCCGCGCTTCGCCCACGCGCTGGTGCAGGAGACCCTCTACGCCGACGTCCCCGGCGCGCGCCGGACCCGGTGGCACGCCGCCGTCGCCGACCTCCTCGAACGGGCGCGGCCCGACGACGTGGAGACGATCGCCCACCACCTCCTGCGGGCCGGGAGCCGAGTGGCCGACGAGCGCACCGCGCGCGTCACCCGTGCCGCGGCCGACCGGGCGGAACGGCGGGCGGCCCCGCGCGAGGCCGCCCGGCTGTGGCGGGAGGCGCTGGCCCGCACCGACGACCCCCGCGACCGCCTGGACGTGGTCATGGGGCTGGTCCGCGCGCTGGCCGTGACCGGTGACCTGCACGAGGCCCGGCGGTTGCGCGCCGAGGCGACCGACGCGGCCGAGGCGCTGGGCGACCCCGTGCTGACCGCGAGCGTGATCGGCTCGTTCGACGTCCCGGCGATCTGGACAGCCAACGACGACGAGCACCTGTCCGCCCGGCTGGTGGACGCCGCCGACCGCACCCTCGCCGTCCTGCCCGACGACCGGCGGGCCGACCGCGCCCGCCTCCTGGCCACGATCGCGGTCGAGCGTCGTGCCGACGCCGGACCGCGCGGCGACCGGGCGGCCCGTGAAGCGGAGGACCTGGCCCGCGATCTCGACGACCCCGCGCTGCTCGCGTTCGCCCTCAACGGCCGCTTCCTCCAGACGTTCCACCGGGCGGGCCTGGCCCCGGAGCGGGCCGCGATCGGCGAGGAACTCCTCGCCCACGCCCACCGGCACGGCCTGGTCACGTTCGAGGTGCTCGCGCACCTGGTGCTCGTCCAGTCCGCCGCCGCGCAGGCCGACCTGGCGCGCGCGGACCGGCACGCCGCCGCGGCCGACGACCTCGCCGCCCGCCACGACCTGCCCGTGGTCGGCGTGTTCACCGCCTGGTACGCCGCGCTGCGGCTGGCCGTGACCGGCCGGACCGACGAGGCCCGCGCCGCCTACCGCGCGGCCGCGGCCCGGCTCACCGGCACCGGGATGCCCGGACTGGAGGACGGGCTCCTCCCGTTGGCGCTGCTCAGCCTCGGCGAGCGGCCCGCCGACGCCGAATGGGGCCCGTACGAGCCGTGGACCCGCGTGGACGGCGTTCCGGACTCCCCGCACGACCTCCTCTTCGAGGCCCGCACGTGCCTCCAAGCGGCGGCCGCCGTCCGCGCCGGGGACCTCGCGACGGTGAAACGCCTGCACGACCTCCTGCTCCCGGCGGTGGACGAGATCGCCGGAGCGTGCAGCGGGCTGGTGGCGTTCGGCCCCGTCGCCCGGCACCTCGGCGACCTCGCGACCGCCCTCGGCCGCCACCGCGACGCCGAGGAGCACTACCGGCGGGCGCTCGCGGTGGCGACCCGTGCGGGCGCGCCGCGCTGGGCGGCGGAAGCCATCGACGCCCGCAGCCGGTCCGTTACCCGAGCCCGTGCGTGACATCCGGGACCGTTTCGACGACACCTCTGCATAACCCGCCGACCGGGCGGGTGGCGAGCGAGGGGAACGCGGCGTGACGGACGAGTCCGACCAAGTGGTGGGCCTGCTGGTCGAGGGGGCGGTGCACCGGGCGCGGCGACGAGCGCCGTTCGCGGTCGACGCGGCCGACCGGCGGTCCACGTCTCCCGCCGACCGGGTGTGGGTGGTGGTGCTCGACCACCTCGGCTGCCCGGACTGGCTGGCCGCGCTGCGCGACGGGGCCGTGACGCCGTCGGCGCGGGAGACGGCCGTGGCGGAGGTGGAGGACGCCGCGTCGCGCGACCCGGCGTTCGGGGACCGGTTGCGCGCGGCGTTGCGCGGCCAGGTGACGCAGTCCGCGCACGCCACGGGCGCGGGCCACACCGCGACCAGGTCGCCGGGGGCCTTCCAGGGCAACGTGCTCCAGGCGGGCGGGAACATCACCATCACCCAGTGGATCGGCCAGCGGTACCGGGCGAACCCCACGGCGTTCGTCGCGATGGCGCTGGCGGTGTTCGCCGTGGTGGTGGCGAGCGGCTACGGCGTCGTGCGGGCCATCGCCCCGTCCGCGGGGTCCTCCACCAGCGCGGACGCGGGCAGCGGGCCGGAGGAGTTCGCGGGCACGTGGAGCACCGGCAGCGGCTCGGACGTGAAGACGTTCAGCCAGAACGGCGGGCCGTGCAAGGGGTTCTACTACGACGCGGGCGAGCCGCTGGACATCGGCGGACCGATGACGTGCACGATCTCGAGCAAGCCGGACGCGCAGGGCCGCTACTCGCTGCGGGTCGTCCAGAGCCCGAACGAGGCGACCTACCGGATCTCGTTCGACGCGGCCGACCACGCGACCGTCTACGGGTCGGACGGGGGCGTGCTGTACGAGCTGTCGCGCTTCTGAGCGCCTATGCCGCCGTAATGCGGAATATCCACGTCCAATTCATCAAGCCTTTCCCAAAACGCGATCGGCGTGCGGGTCGGCTACCTAATCTGCGGGTATGAGAATCCTCCTCTGGACCGCGGTGATCGGTGTCGAACTGTCCAACGGCGCTCTCGGGCTCCCGGTGCTCGCCGGTGCGCTCCTGGTCGTGTGCGTGGAGGCGCATCCTCGGGTGCGTCGGGGAAAACGACTGTCCTGGGAGGTGTTCCGCACCGGCGGACGCGACCACCAACCCCCGGATCATGAGCGACAGGTTCACCCGATAAGGTGAACTCTTCATCTTGATCAACTTCAAGGAGGAGTGCGCAGGATGGCTATTTCCGCGAACCTGGACAAGCAGCTCGACAAGGCTTACGAGAACCTCACCGTGGCCGAGGTTCTGGACGCTCCCGTCGCCGCCCTCGCGGGCGTCAGCGAGGGTGACGCGGAGAAGCTCGAGGCCGCGTTCGGCATCAAGACCGTGCGCGACCTCGGCACCAACAAGTTCTTCAAGCTCGCCGCCGCGCTGTCGGCTCTCGACGCCAGCTGATCGACGCGGGCAGGCGGGCGGTCCGGCACGCCCGGAGCCGCCCGTCCGGCCCGCGATTCCGACGATCGGCCCCTGCCCAGCGGGCCCGGTCGTCGCTACCGTCCAGACATGAAGCTTGTTCGCGTATCGCTGGCGGTCGTGGTGGTGGCGGCGACGGTGGTGGTCCCGTCGGGTGTAGCGGCCGCCGACGACGTGACGTGGGTGGGCCCGCTGAGCACGCGCGGGCGGTACGTCGTGGACGCGCGCGGCGACCGGTTCAAGCTCAAGTCCGGCAACTGGCACGGCGCGAGCGGCACGTGGAACGGCTCCGGTGACGTGAACGACCCGGCCAACCACCACGCGGGCGAGAAGGCCGACCGGATCCCCCTCGGCCTCGACCGCGCCCGTCTCGACGCCATCATCGACGGCTTCGCCGAACTGGGCCTCAACAGCGTCCGGCTGCCGTTCTCCAACCAGATGGTGCACGACACCGCCGTCCTGCCCGACGCCTCCGTCGCGGCGAACCCGGAACTGCGCGGCAAGACGCCCCTCCAGGTGTACGACGCGGTCGTGGACCGGCTGACCGCGCGCGGCTTCGCGGTGATCCTCAACAACCACACCACGACCACGCGGTGGTGCTGCGGCGTCGACGGCAACGAGCGGTGGAACACCGCGCAGAGCACCCGGCAGTGGCAGGACGACTGGGTGTTCATGGCCCGGCGGTACGCCGCGAACAAGCGGGTCGTCGGCGCGGACCTGTACAACGAGGTCCGGCGGACCGTGTGGGACGACCCCAACTGGGGTACCGGCGACGACCACGACTGGCAGCGGGCGAGCCAGGAGGTCGCCGACCGGATCCAGCTGGAGGGCAACAAGGACCTGCTGATCATCGTCGAGGGCATCAACTGGACCGGCATCCCGGTCGACGGCCTGCCCCACGGGCGGCCGACGCTGGAGCCGGTGCGGACGCTCTCGCACACGCTGATCGACTCCGGGAAGCTGGTGTACTCCGCGCACTTCTACGGCTACACCGGACCGAACCACTCCGGTGCGACCGGCATCGGCGAGACGCACGACCCGCGCTACCAGGACCTCACCCCCGAGCAGCTGCGGGACGTCCTGTACCGGCAAGCGTTCTACGTCTCGGCGGAGACCGGTCAGCACTTCACCGCGCCGGTGTGGATCAGCGAGTTCGGCTCCGGCGGCCGGGAGAACACCGACCCCGTGTCGCGGGCGTGGTTCGAGCGGTTCGTCGACTACCTGGTGCAGGCCGACGCCGACTTCGCGTACTGGCCGCTGGTCGGCTTCCACACCAACCGCACCGGCAACGGCTGGGCCCTGCTGCACTGGGACGCGGCGGGCAACCGGATGGGCCTGTTCGACGGCGACGACTGGCGCGCGTCGGCGTGGACGCGGCTGATCGGCGCGAGCGGCAAGACCGGGCAGGTCGCGCCGGTCGAGCGCTGGTCGATGCTCAACGCCGACCACGCGGACTTCCAGCAGTCCCGCGCGGTCCGGTCGCTGCCGGACTGGAACCCCGGCGCGCGCAAGGCAGTGTGCCCGGACGGCCAGCGGGTGATCGGCCTGAGCCACACCGGGAACCGCGGCCTGTGCACCGGGTCGTGGGCCGCGCCGACGTCGTTCACGACGGTCCGCGACGAGTCCTTCGTGGACACGGACTGGGCATCGGGCTACACGAAGGTCCAGTGCCCGGCGGACCACTACCTGGCCGGGTACAGCGCCACCGGCGCGGCGTTCTCCGCGGGGCTGTGCGCTCGCGCGCCGAACCCGTTGGGGCGCACCGGGCGCACGGTCTGGTTCGACCGCGGCGACAACCGCCCGTCCGGCAACCCCGGCGGCGAGTTCGCCTACGGCGGCTACAAGGGCCAGTGCGCGCCCGACGAGTACGTCGCGGGCGTGGCCTACACCGGGCGGATCGGCTCGGGCCGCACCCCGGACGCCCTGCTCTGCCGCCGGTAGCCGCCGATCACGACATCCGCATCAGGCCCTCGCGGATCCGTTCGAGCATCTCCCGGCTCGGCCGGGCGTCCACGGCGCGCTGCTCCTTGGCGACGAACACCAGCCCCGCCTCGATCGCGTCGGCGATGAGGACCCTGGCCACGCCCAGCGGCGCGTTCAGGTGCGCCGACACCTCGGCCACCGACTGCGGGCCCGCGCAGCACAGGCCGCAGATCAGCGCGGCGTCCGGCGTGAGCGCGGGGTTCGCGGGCTCGCGCTCGTGCAGGCGGGTGACCGACACCAGCGTCTCCAGGCGCAGGTCGTACCCCTGCTCGACGCGGCCGTGCGTGCGGACGTACGGCCGCACCACCAGGTCCTCGTCGGCCCACTCCACGCTCGGCCACCGATCACGGGACTCGGGCGGCCAGCCTTCGAGCAGCGCCTGCCGGTCGATCACCGGCAACGACTCGGGCTTGGTGAACGCCTCCCACACCGGGGGTTCGGCGACCGGCTCGTCCACGACCTGCTCGACTGGCTGATCCACCTCGGCGGGCAGTGGCCACGCCGTCTCGGCCAGCGGGTCCTCGTCGGCGGCGGGACGCCACAGCAGCGGCTCGGGAATCGGCTCCACCTCGGCGAACGCCTGCCAGCCCGGCGGCGACAGCGGTTCGACGGGCGGTGGCTCGACGACCGGTTCCTCGGTCACCGGGTCCGGGCTCCACAGCGTGGTCGCGATCGTCGTGGTGAACGGTTCCGGTTCGGGTTCGGGAATCGGCTCGGGTTCGACCGGCGGCTCGGGGCACGGGCGGAAGTCGTTGTCGGCCCACTGCTGGTAGTCCGGCCACCCGCCGAAGGAGGACGGGTGGAAGCCCGTGGCGCGCTTCTTCCTGGTCATGGCGAGGCCGCGATCACCGGGTGGCCGCGGCGCGCGGCGCGGAGTCGACGACCCGGCCGCCGTTCTCGACCGCGTCGTCCTGGCCCTTGCCGAGCCGGAGCAGCACCGCCGCCACGACGAACGACACGACCGCGGCCGAGGCGACTCCCGTGAGCACGGGGAGGTAGCCGCCCTTGGGCGTGACCGCCATCAACGCGAGGATGCTGCCCGGCGAGGGGGTCGCGATGAGGCCCGCGCCGGTGGCGCTGAAGGCGAACACGCCCGTCGCGCCGCCCGCGATGACGGCGAGCAGCAGGCGTGGAGCGGCCAGCACGTACGGGAAGTAGATCTCGTGGATGCCGCCGAGGAAGTGGATGACGATCGCGCCGGGCGCGGTGGCGCGCACCGTCCGGTCGCCGAACAGCGTGCAGGCCACCAGGAGGCCGAGTCCGGGGCCGGGGTTGGTCTCCAGCAGGAAGTGGATCGCCTTGCCGGTCGCCGCCGCGTCCTCGACGCCGAGCGGGGCGAGGACGCCGTGGTTGATGGCGTTGTTGAGGAAGAGGATCTTCGCGGGCTCGATGATCAGCGACACCAGCGGCAGCAGGCCGAGGTCGATGATCGTGTGCACCCCGTTGCCCAGCGCCTTGGTCGCCGTCTGCACCGCGGGTCCGATGCTCAGCATGCTCACGATCGCGAGCGCGCCGCCGATGATGCCCGCGCTGAAGTTGTCGACGAGCATCTTGAAGCCGGACGACACCCGCGCGCCGACCGTGCGGTCGAACTGCCGGATCAGCAGCCCGCCGAGCGGCCCCACGATCATGGCGCCGAAGAACATCGGCTGCTCGGTCCCGACGATGACGCCGACCGTGGCGATGGCCCCGACCAGCCCGCCGCGCTGCCCGTGCACCAGTCGGCCGCCGGTGTAGCCGATCAGCGCGGGCAGCAGGATCCTGACCATCGGGTCGACCAGGCGGGCGAAACTCGGATTGGGCAGCCACCCGTCGGGAATGAACAACGCGGTGATGAGGCCCCACGCGATGAATGCGCCGATGTTCGGCATGACGATGCTCGCCAAGTACCCGCCGAGGCGTTGAACAGTAGCCCTCGCGGACCTCTTCGGAGTTCGATCTTCAGTGATCATCGGCTTCCCGTGCTTCCCTCGGCGCTGGTCAGAGACGTGCTGACTGAGGCGACGGCAGCGAATCTAGCGCTGATGGAGAAGTGCGGTCAATCACCAATCGAACAAAGTTGCCCTGCCGAGACAAGAATGGAAAAATAGGCGGAAAGATAATAGTTCCACGGTGACCCACTGGGGTTGACAGCCGTATTCCACCTGATTTATTCAGGGGGTGTGCCGCCGAGAATAGGGGTGGACAGGAGTCAGGCGGGCAGGTCGCCGGTGAGGTAGTGCATGAGCACCGGGCCGATCCAGCGGCGGAGTTCGTCGTGGCTCATGGCCACCAGCGGCGGGGTGCGCAGGACGTACCGCGACAGCGCCAGCCCGAGCACCTGGGTGCCGACGAGCGCGGCGCGTTCGGCGGGCCGGTCGACCGCGGCGGCGGACAGCGCCGGGAACACCTGGCCCGCGAACACCTCCAGCATCTTGGCCGCGGCGACCTCGCTCGTGGCGGCGGCGCGCAGCAGCGAGAGGAAACCCGCGTCGCCCTCCCACACGGCGAAGAACCGCGGCATCAGCACGTCGGCCAACTCCTCGGGCGCGACGCCCGTCAGGTCGGGCAGCTCCAGGTCGAACACCGCCGCCTCGGCGAACAGCGCGTCCTTCGTGCCGTAGTAGCGGATCACCATCGCCGGGTCGACGCCGACCTCGCCCGCGATGTCGCGGATGGTCACCCGGTCGAAGCCGTCCGCGCCGAACCGCGCGCGGGCCGCGTCGAGGATCGCGGCGCGGGTCGCGGGGGCGGAGCGGCGGCGTGGTTCGGCCATGCCGCCAGCATAAGTCACCAGCCATTGACTTAGCGAGCGGACCCTGCCACGGTTGAAGTCACCAACCGTTGACTTGGAGGAGTCGTGATGGACACCGTGGACGTACTGGTCGTCGGGGCGGGCCCCACGGGCTGCATGCTGGCGGGCGAGGTCGCGCTCGCCGGCCGCTCGGTCGTGGTGCTGGACAAGCACGAGGCGCCGTCCCCGCTGAGCCGCGCGTTCGGCGTGCACGCGCGGACCATGGAGGCGCTCGACACCCGCGGGCTCGCCGACGAGCTGCGGAGCACCGGCACCGCGTCCCCCGGCCTCGCGCTGTGGCGAGGGGCCGAGGTCAACCTGACCCGGCTGCCATCGCCGTTCCCGTACCTGCTGGTCACACCGCAGGTCAACGTGGACACCCTGCTGGAGAAGCGGGCGCGCAACCACGGCGCGGACGTCGTGCGCGGGGCCACCGTGACGAAGCTGTGGCAGCACGAGGACGGTGTCGTGGTCCGCGCGACCACCGCGAGCGGCGAGCGCGAGTGGAAGGCGTCGTACGTGGTCGGCGCCGACGGCGTGCGCAGCACGGTCCGCGACCTGGTCGGGCAGCCGTTCCCCGGCGAGGTGCTGCTCAAGTCGATCGTGCTCGCCGACGCCTACCTCGGCGACCCGCCCGCCTCGATCGTGACCGTCGACGCCGCCGAGGACTGCTTCGCGTTCCTCGCCCCGTTCGGCGACGGCTGGTTCCGCGTCATCGTGTGGGACCGGCGGTTCGAGGACGACCCCGCGTTCCAGCCGTCCGAGGCGATGGTGCGGGACGTGCTGACCCGCGCGACGGGCACGGACTTCGGGCTGCGCGAGATCCGCTGGCTGTCGCGGTTCCAGAGCGACGAGCGGCAGGTCGAGTCCTACCGCACGGGCCGGGTGTTCCTCGCGGGCGACGCGGCCCACGTCCACTCCCCCGCGGGCGGGCAGGGCATGAACACCGGCATCCAGGACGCGCTGAACCTGGGCTGGAAGCTCGCGGCCGTGCTCCGCGGCGCGGACCCCGCCGTGCTCGACACGTACCAGTCGGAACGCCACCCCGTCGGGAAGCTGGTGCTGCGCAGCAGCGGGGCGACGATCCGACTGATGACCGCGCGGTCCCGTGCCGCCCGCGCGTTCCGCCGCGTGGTGCTGCCGTTCCTGCTGGGCCGCGAGAAGGTCGCCCGGAAGGCGGCCGGGATGTTCTCCGGTGTCGGCATCTCCTACGGCCGCGGACTCGTCGGCTCGCGCGCCGCGGACGTGCAACTCCGCGACGGCCGCCTGTTCGAGGCGTTGCGGCGCGGCGGTTTCGTCCTCGTGCTGGAGAACGACGCCGCGTCCGTCACGGCCCCCATTCCCACCGCCCACCGCCTGGACGGCGGCCCCGCCCTGCTCGTCCGCCCGGACGGCTACCTCGCGTGGGCGGGTTCGTCCGCGTCCGGCGACTGGCGCGCCGCACTGGACCGCTGGACCAAGTAGTCAGGAGAAACCCTTGCTGGTCATCACCATCCGCTTCACCGTCCGTCCGGAGTGGACGGACCGCTGGCTGGACCTCACGCGCGAGTTCACCGACGCCACGAGGGCAGAGGACAGCAACCTGTGGTTCCGCTGGTCCCGCGACGTCGAGGACCCGCAGGTCTTCTACCTCTCCGAGGGCCACCGCGAGAGCGGCGTCGAGGAGCACCTGCGCTCTCCGCTGATCCCGAAGATCCAACGCGACTGGCCCCAAGCCCTAGTCGACACCCCGTTGGTCCTGAAAACCACCATCCCCGGCGACGCGTGGGAACCCCTGGCCCTGCTCCCCGTTCCCGGCCAGTAGACGGACACATCCCGGCCAGTTCCCTCCCCGATCTTGTCCCCCGGCCGCGCCGCCCCCGACCCTCAGGACGGCATTTCACCGCCAGGACAAGGGAGAACACATGAGGCTCACCGCGTTGGCAGCGGGAACCGCGCTGGCAGCAGGCCTGCTCGTGTTGGGCGCACACACCGCGGAGGCGAACCCCAGCTCCAACTGCTGGGCCAACGCGGGCGGCAACACCTCCTACGGCGGCTGCCAGGGCCACCCGCTAGGCGGCACCACCTTCCGCGTCCACACCCAGTGCGCCACGTGGTTCGGCTACGTCTACGACGCACCGGGCAGCGGCACCGGCTACTCCCCGCCGAACAAGTCCCAGGTGGCCCCGCAACAGGGCGGCAGCTGCGGCGGCAACAGCGCCGTCGGGGCGTGGGTGGAGTCCTGGTAGGAGTCTCCGCCGAGACGTGGACCGGCCGTCACCGGACGTGGTGGCGGCCGGACTCGCCGGCTACCCTGACCGCCATGCCGAGGACCGATGTCGGATCACGGGTGGTCGCCGCGTCGACCGAGCGGGTGTTCGCCGCGCTCGTCGAGCCGGACGCGTTGCGGCAGTGGTTGCCGCCCGAGGGCATGACCGGGCGGTTCGAGCGTTTCGACCTGCGGCCGGGTGGGTCGTACCGGTTGGTGCTCACCTATGTCGACGCGTCCGGTGCGCCCGGCAAGGCGACAGCCGAGTCCGACGTCGTCGAGGCGCGGTTCGTCGACGTCGTGCCGGGTGTGCGCGTGGTGCAGGCGGTGGACTTCGTGTCCGACGACCCGGCCTTCGCCGGGACCATGACGATGACGTGGGAAGTCGTCGCGGTCGACGGGGGCACGCGGGTGGAGATTCGGGCCGAGGACGTGCCCGACGGCATCTCCGCGGAGGACCACGCGGTCGGGCTGGCGTCGTCGTTGGCGAACCTCGCCGTGTACCTCCGGCAGGGTCACGTCTAGAATTTCGCCCCAACTAGACATGTGCCCCACCCGGAGGAACCATGCCCCGAGACAACACCGCGACCGTGACCCCCGACCTGCTCGCCGCCGTCACGGCGCTGGCGGACGCGGAGCGGCGCATGGCGGAGCAGCAGGAGGCGCTGGCCGACGCCAGGGCCGCGCGGCAGGAGGCCCACGCCCACCGCGACGCGCTCATCCACGCCGAGCTGGACCGCAACATCCCGGTCGTCGAGCTGTGCAAGGTGACCGGTCTGACCCGTGCCCGGATCTACCAGATCCGCGAGAACAAGTCCTGATCACAGCACGGCGAAGTGGTCCAGCAGCCGTTCGGCCTGCTGAATCTCCGCGCTGAGCGGGTGGTCCTCGGCGACGTGCGGGAGCCCGATCGCGGCCAGACGGAAGGCCTCCCGCAGCGGGGTGTCGGGCAGGTCGGCGTCGGCCAGCCGCAGCGCGCGGACCGCGCCGAGCAGTTCGCACGCCAGGATCGTGCGGTACGCGGCCGTGGCGGCGACGGTGCTGCGGACGGCGTGGGTGGAGAAGCTGGCATGGTCCTCCAGGCCGCGCGAGATGACGGCGGTGCCGAGCGTGACCGGCGCGGCCGCGTGCCGCAGCGTGCCCAGCGCGTCGTGGGCGACGTACTCCAGGATCATGATCCCCGAGCTGCCGGGCGGGCCGTCGGCGAGGAACGGCGGCAGCCCGCTCAGGTCCGGTTCGACGAGGTCGCCCAGCCGGGCCGTGGACAGCTCCGCGGTGTGGTGCAGCGCGGCGCGCAGGTGGTCGAACGCCAGTGCCACGTGTGCGGTCGAGAACTGGCCGTGGTGGTAGGCCTCCTGCGTCTCCACGTCGATCAGCGGGTTCTCGGCCGCCGCGTTCACGTCGATGTCCAGCACCCGCTCCACGTTCGCCGCCGCGTCCAGCACCGGCCCCTGCACCTGCGGGAACGCCCGCAGCCCGAACGGGTCCTGCAACCGACGGCCTTCGGGCAGGTCACCCCCGGCGGTGAGGAGTCGGCGCATCTCGGCCGCGCAGCGGACCGCGCCGGGGTGCGGGCGGGAGGCGTGGACGCGCTCGGAGTAGGCCTCGGCCGAGCCTCCGAGCGCGCAGAACGTCAACGCGGTCACGACGTGGCTCGCGGCCAGCAGCCGGGTCAGGTGGTGCCACGCCAGCACGGCCTCGGCGAGCATGGCGGCGTTGCTGGAGATGAACGCGAGCGCGTCGCCGGGGCTGATCGCGACCGGCGTCAGGTCACCGGCGGCCCACGGCAGCTCGCCCGCCAGGGTCAGGCCGATCTCGGCCAACGCGGTCAGGTCGCCGGTGCCGATCGCCCCGCGCGAGTGCACGAGCGGGAGCGCCCCGACCCGCAGCGCCGTCTCCATCGCCCTCAACAACCGCGGGTGCACCCCGCTGCCACCCGCGGCCAACTGGTTGAGGCGGATGGTCATGGTCGCGCGCACGACGTCGTCGGGCAGCGGGTCGCCGGTGCCGCCCGCGTGGCTGCGCAGCAGGCGCAGGCCGTGCAGGTCGGCGGACTCCGGGTCGACGACGATGTGCCGGTTGGCCCCGACGCCGGTCGTGCGCCCGTAGACCGCGCGCTTGGCCCCGAGTTCGACGGCCAGCTCGTACCCGCGCCGCGCCCGTGCGACGGCGTCGGCGGACAGCTCCGTCCACGCGCTGCGCCGCGCCACCCGCACCACGTCGGCGCAGCGGAGTCCGGCCCCGCCGATCTCGATGCGACTCGTGTCCGTCATCGCCGCCCCTCTTGACAAGTTTTCATTCATTCCTAGGGTTGCATGCAACTATTCATTCGTCGCCTTGGCAAGGACGGAGCCCAGGTTGTCCCGGTCGCTGCACGACCTGCTCACCGCTCACCGGCTCACGCCGGCGCAGCGGCGCATCGCCAGCTACCTCGCCGAGGCCTCGTCCGGAGCCGCCGCGCTCACCAGCGCCGAACTGGCCGAGCACGCCCAGGTGAGCCAGCCGTCGGTGACCAGGTTCGTGGCGCGGCTCGGCTTCGACGGCTACCCGGAGTTCCGCCGCTACCTGCGGGAGGCGTCCGTCGAGCCGACGGGCGGGTGCGCGGGCAACAAGTTCCAGGCGGGCATCGACGCCGACCTGCAGAACCTCACCGCCCTGCGCGCGCAACTGGCCGACGAGGGCCGGTTGCGCGGGATCGCCGGGCGGCTGATGGCGTCGTGCCCGCTGGTCGTGGCCGGGTACCGGGTGTCGGCGGCGCAGGCCGCGTCGTTCGCCTACCTGGCCGCGAAGATCCACCCTGACGTGCGGCTGCTCACCGACACGGGCAGCGTGTTCGGTGACGGCCTGCGCCACGCCCACCGGTGCGGCGCGACGACGATGGTCCTGGTGGCGCTACCGCGCTACCCGAAGGAGAGCGCGGCCGCCTTGGACCAGGCGCGCGCGCTCGACCTGCGCACGCTCCTGATCACCGACAGGGTGGTCTCGGTGCTCACGCCGCACGCCGACGACGTGCTGAGCGCGGGTGTCTCGTCCGAGTTCGTGTTCGACTCCCACGCCGCGGTCGTCTCGTTGACCGGGGCGCTGGTCGAGGCCATGGCCGACGCGGCCGGGGCCTCCGCCAGGAAACGACTGGAGGACTTCGAGGACCATGCCGCGGAACGAGACCTCTTCATCGGAGACTGAACCGTCCGGGACGGCGTTCGACGACGTCCCCCTCAACCGCTTCCACCTGCGCATCACCGCGCTGACGTTCTGCGCCAACTTCTCCGACGGCTACGAGCTGGGCATCATCAGCATCGCCCTGCCCGTCATCGCGTCGCAGCTCGGGTTCGGCGTGGTGTGGGAGGGGCTGCTCGGCGCGTCGGCGCTGATCGGCATCTTCCTCGGCAGCGTCCTGGTCGGCTGGGCCGCCGACAAGATCGGCCGCCAACGCCTGTACTCGTACAACTTCCTGCTGATCGCGGTCGCCTCGGCGGCCGAGTTCTTCGTGGCCGACCCGGTGCAGCTGTTCGTGCTGCGCCTGTTGATCGGCATAGGCATCGGCGCGGACTACGCGCTGGGGCCGACGCTGGTCGCGGAGTTCGTGCCCCGCAGGCACCGCGGCGGGCTGCTGGCGTCGTTGACCGTGCTGTGGACGGTCGGCTACGTCGTCGCGTTCTTCCTCGGCAACCTCGTGGTGGCCGAGGGCTCCGACTCGTGGCGCCTGCTGCTCGCGTCGAGCAGCATCCCCGCCATCGCCGTGGTGCTGCTGCGGATCGGCGTCCCGGAGTCGCCGCGCTGGCTGCTCGCCAGGGGCCGGATCGACCAGGCCCGCGCCGTCGTGCGCAGGCTCGGCGGCGACCAGGCCGCGTTCGACTCGCTCGCGGACGCGCACACCGAGCCGAGCACGGCCCGCTACCGCGACCTGTTCGGGAAGAAGTACTGGCGCCGCACGGCTTTCGGCGCGATCTTCTACAACGCCCAGGTGATCCCGTACTTCGCGATCTACACGTTCCTGCCGCTGGTGCTGCTGAAGATGGGCGTCGGCGAGGAGGACACGACCAGCGACGGGCTGCTCAACCTGTTCCTGCTCGCGGGCAGCGTCGCCGGGCTCTGGTTCGTGGCCAAGGCGTCCCGCCGCGGCCTGACGATCTGGTCGTTCGTCGTCCTGATCGTCTCGCTGCTCCCGATGGCGCTCTGGCCGGACGCCCCGACGGCGTTGCTGTTCCCGCTGTTCCTCGTGTTCACCTTCACGATGTCGGCGGCGGTCAACCTCGACCAGGTGTACCCGCCGGAGCTGTTCCCGACCGACCTGCGCAGCTCGGGCGTGGGCCTGATCAACGGTCTGAGCCGGGTGGGCTCGGCCATCGGCACCTTCCTGCTCCCCCTGAGCCTGGACGGCCTCGGCTTCTCCCCCACCATGCTCGTCCTCACCCTGGTGCTGGTGGGCGGTCTGGTGGCGTCGATCGTGTGGGCTCCCGAGACGAAGAACAAGGTCCTGGACTGACGGCGCTTCCGTTCACCGGAAACCGGGCTGGTCAGGCGTTCGGCCGTCGTCTGCACTGTGCGTCCGGTACACAGTGGAGGAACGATGAGCGCACCGACCAGACCCGTCCTGCTGCTCGTCCACGGCGCGTGGCACGGCTCCTGGTGCTGGGAGCCGGTGCGCACTGCGCTCGTGGACAACGGCTGGCGCGTCGAGTCCGTGGACCTGCCGAGCGTGGGGCCCGCGGCCGGTGACCGGCCCGGTCTACACGACGACGCCAAGGCGGTCCGGGCCGCGATCGACGCCGTCGACGGGCCGGTCGTGGTGGTCGCGCACTCCTACGGCGGCGCCCCCGTGAGCGAGGGCGCCGCCGACGCGCCGACCGTGCAGCACCTCGTCTACGTGACGGCCTTCCAGCTCGCGCCGGGGGAATCGCTGCTCGGCGCGGCGGGCGGGCAGCCGCCGCCGTGGTGGCGGATCGACGGCGACCTGTTCTCCCCGCTGACGCCGCACGAGGTGTTCTACGGCGACGTGGCCCCCGAGGTGGCCGACGCCGCCGTGGCACGGCTGCGCCCGCAGAGCTACGCGGCGGCGACCGAGCAGCTCCTCGCCGCGGCCTGGGAGAGCACGCCGAGCACGTACGTCGTGTGCGAGGCGGACCAGGCCATCCCGGTGTTCGCGCAGGAGGCGATGGCGGGGCGGGCCGGGCACGTGGAACGCCTGCCCGCCGCGCACTCGCCGTTCCTGTCGCACCCGGCGGACCTCGTGCGGATCATCGAGGCCGCGGCGCGTCCGTAGTCAGGCCTTCTCGGCCTTGGCCAGCGCCGCCGTCACGACGTCCGCGCCGGTGGGCTGTGCACCGGGGAGACCGAGTTCGTCGGTCTCGGTGCCGGGCGCGAAGTAGATGACGCAGTACGCCGGTGCCCCGTTCTCGAAGCGCCAGCTGTCCGCCAACGCGCCCGCGTCCACGGTGTCGTAGCCCAGGTCGTCCAGCAGTTCGGCGACCGTCGCCTTGGCCGCCGCGTCGTCGCCCGCGATGGGCAGCGTGCTGCGGTCCGTCGAGCCCGCGGGACGGGCCAGCGACCCGAGGTGGCGGTAGTAGATGCTGTTGAACGCCTTCACGACCGCCGACCCCGGCAGGTGCGCCTGGAGCAGGCCGCTGGTGGTGGCCGAGCCGTCCTCCAGTTCCGGGATCACGCCGTCGCGCTCCGGGTAGTAGTTGTTCGTGTCGATCACGACCTTGCCCGCCAGCTCCGCCACCGGCACGTCGCGGTAGGCCTTCAGCGGCACGGTCACCACGACCACGTCACCGGCCCGCGCCGCTTCGGCCGGGGTGGAGGCACGGGCGTTCGGGCCCAGCTCGGCGACCAGGTCGGCGAGCGTCTCCGGGCCTCGGGAGTTGCTCAGCACCACGTCGTGGCCCGCCTCCACGGCGAGCCGGGCGACGGTCTTGCCGATGAGTCCCGCGCCGATGAGTCCCACAGTCGACATCGTCGGATCCTTCCGTTGGTTTCTGGCCTGCACGGTCCACTTTACTGGCCCGTGCGGGCCAGAACCGACTTGGTACCCTCATCACCATGCTGACCAGCAAGGGACTGGCCACCCGCGCCCGCATCGTCGAGCACGCCGCCGCCATCGCCCGCGACCGCGGCGTGGCGCAGACGAGCCTGGAGTGCGTCCGCTCGGCCGCGAACGTCAGCAACAGCCAGCTGTTCCACTACTTCCCGGACGGTCGCGAGGCGCTGATGCTCGCCGTCGCCCGCTTCGTGGCCGACTCGATCCTGGCGGACCAGGAGCCCCGGCTGCGCGGGGCCAGGACGTGGCGGGCGTGGAAGGAGTGGGCCGACATCCTGTGCTCGTACTACGAGTCGCCGGGGTCGCGCTGCGACATGACGACGCTGCTCGGCCAGCTCGACTCCGACACGCCGGGGGTGCGCGACATCCTCGCGGACTTCTTCGCCCGGTGGGAGCGGGCGGCCGCGGACGGCATCCGCGCGATGCAGGCCGCGCGCAAGGTCCGGCCGGACCTGGACGCCGACGCCACGGCGGCCGTGCTGGTCGCGGGCATCGTCGGCAGCGTCGTGCACCGGTCGGTCACCGGCACGAACGAGAGCCTGCGCACCACCCTGCACACCGTGATCGCCGGGCTGCGGGGCTGATCACCGGTCGAGCGGGACCACCGTCGCGCCGGGGTGGCTCCCCGACTCGGCCTCGTCGAGCATCGCCGCGGCGACGGTGGCGCGGCTGACGCGGGCCGGGAACAGCCGTCTCGGCACGTCGGCCACGTCCAGCGCGCGCCGGTCGTCGCTCAGCGGCCCGTCGGTCAGCGGACCGGCGTGGAAGACCGTGCCGCCCGCGGCGAGCACCTCCGTGTCCGCGGCGACCTTGTCCTCCAGGTCCCCCTTGAGGACCACCTTCAGCAGCGTCCGGGTCAGCGGGCCCACCGCCGCGGCCGTGACGCCCGTGCCGAACCCGCCCAGCCAGACGATCCGCTCCGGACGGGCCCGGACCAGCGCCCGCGCCCCCGCGATCAGCACCCCCGGCGGGGAGCCGTCGACGTTGCCGAGTCCGGACAGGACGGTCGTGCCGTCACGGACGGCGCGGGCCACGGAATCCGGGTCCCGGACGTCCGCGGCGACGCGGATCAGGCGGTCGGAGTCCGGGACGGCCACGCGCTTCGGGTCGCGGGCGACGGCGGTGACGTCGTGCCCGCGGGCGAGCGCCTGGCGGGTCAGCTCCAGGCCGGTGGCGCCGGACGCGCCGAGGACGGTGAGGTTCACCGGACACCGCCCAGCAGCTCGACGGCCTCGCCGTGCAGGCCGGGCGCGGTGGCCAGGACGCTCTCGCTGCCCACGCTCCACGGCTCGCCGCGCACGTCGGTGAGCACGCCGCCCGCCTCCGCCACCAGCAGCGCGCCCGCCACCAGGCCGGACCGGACGTCGCTGAACTGCCAGAACACGTCCATCCGCCCGGCGGCGACGTGGATGAGCTGCAACGTGGCGGGCACGGACACCCGCACGGCCGCGCCGGTGGCCAGCACCGCCGTGACGGACTCGCCGATGCGCCGGTACGTCTCGGCGCTCTCCCCCGGCTTCGCCTGCCCGGTGCCGACCATCGCGCAGTCGAACGACTTCTTCGCCGACGGGCTCAGCGGAACCCCGTCCTGGTAGGCCCCGCCGCCCGCGATCGCCGTGTAGGTCGTGCCCGCCAGCGGGAGGTGGACCACCGTGAGCACCGGCTGGTTGTCGCGGACCAGCGTGGCGGTCAGGCCCCAGTCGGTCAGGCCGTGGATGTGGTTGATGTTGCCCTCGGCGGGGTCGACGACCCACCACTCGCCCGCGGGCAGTTCCCCGCCCTCCAGCTCGTCCTCGACCCAGCCCGCGCCCGGCCGCGCCGCCAGCAGCGGCTCCCGGAGCAGGTCCAGCACGGCCTCGTCGTTGGCGTGGATCGCGGCGACGACCTGCTCGCGGTCGTCCAGGTGCGGCGGCTCGGCGGTGAAGCGCTCGCGGAGCAGCTCGCCGGCCGTCTCGACGATGGTGACGACCTCGGCGAGCAAAGTGTTGTCCGACATGGTTTTCCTCGTTCCTCTCGGGTGGTGTCACCACCGTATGAGCGCCGAGCCATAACGGCCAGTGCATCCTTGCTCATGTACGATTTACCTCCATGCAACTGGATTTGAACCTGCTCACGGCGTTGGACGCCTTGCTGGAGGAGGGCAGCGTCACCGGCGCCGCGGACCGGCTGCACCTGTCGGCCCCCGCGATGAGCCGCACGCTCGGCCGCATCCGCCGGGCGACCGGGGACCAGATCCTGGTGCGCACGGGCCGGACGATGACGCCGACCCCGCACGCCACGGCGATCCGCGAGCAGGTGCACGCGCTGGTGCACCAGGTCCAGGCCGTGCTGTCGCCGGAGCGCGCGGTCGACCTCGCCACGCTCGACCGGGTGTTCACCCTCCGGTGGCACGACTCGATCACCACGGCGGTCGGCGCGGACCTGCTCGCCGCCGTGCGCGCCGAGGCGCCGGGCGTGCGGTTGCGGTTCCTCGTCGAGTCGGCCTCCGACACCGACGAGCTGAGGCGGGGCCACATCGACCTGGAGGCCGGGACCACCGAGCCGGACCTGCCGGAGATCAGCCGGGAACTCGTGGGCCACGACCGCGTGGTCGTCGTCCTGCGCGCGGGCCACCCGCTGACCGAGGAGCCGCTCACCCTGGAGCGCTACACCGCCGCCGAGCACATCACCGTGTCCCGCCGGGGCAGGCTGCGCGACCCGATCGACGACGCGCTGCTCGACCGAGGCCTGCACCGCACGGTCGTGGCCGCCGCCCCGACCGCCGTGGCGGCGATGCAGCTCGTGCGGAGCGGCGACTTCCTGGCCGCCGTCGCCGAGCGCACGAGCAGGCCGATGCTCGACGACCTCGGACTGGTCGCCCTGCCGCTGCCGCTGGAGACGCCCCCGGTGCCGCTCTACCTGGCGTGGCACCAGCGCTACGACGGCGACCACGCGCACGCGTGGCTGCGCACCAGGACCCTCGCCGTGCTCCACGCGCTGCGCGACGCGTGAGGCCCGGATCCTGTTGGATACGGGGGTGACGACCTTCGCGATCGTGGGTTCCGGGTGGCGTTCCGAGTACTTCTGGCGGCTCGCGGCCGCGCTGGATGGCCTCACCTGCGTCGGGGTGGTGTCCCGACGGCAGCAGGAACTGCCGGTGCCCGTGCACCTGTCGCTGGACGAGTGCCTGGCCACCACGAAGCCGGACTTCGTCGTGACGTCCACCCCGTGGGGCGTGACGCCGGGCCTGATCGTCGACCTCGTGGAGCGCGGGGTCCCGGTGCTGGCCGAGACGCCGCCCGCGCCGGACCTCGACGGGCTGCGGGCGTTGTGGGGCAAGGTCGGGAGGAGCGGTCTCGTGCAGGTCGCCGAGCAGTACACCCGGATGCCGTCGCACGCCGCGCGCGTGGCGCTGGTCCGCTCCGGCGTGATCGGCGACCCGACCAGGGTGGACGTGTCGTCGACCCACCAGTACCACGCCGTGTCGCTCATCCGGACGCTGCTGGGCGTGGGCCGGGGCCCGGTCGAGGTGCGGGCCGTCCGGACGACCGCGCCGCTGGCCGACCCGATCTCGCGCGACGGGTGGGCCGACCCGGTCGAGGTGAAGCAGGCGACCACGACCATCGGCACCCTCGCGTTCGACGGCGGCGGGTTCGGGCTCTACGACTTCACCGACAACCAGTGGCACAACCAACTGCTGATGCGCCGCCTGCTGGTGCGCGGCACGACGGGCGAGCTGCGCGACCACGAGGTCGTCCGGCTCGCGGGCGAGCGGACCATCGTGCGGACGGAGGTCGTGCGCCGCCAGACCGGGTACGACCTCGACCTCGACGGCTTCGACACCGACCACATCACGTTCGGCTCCGACGTGCTGTACCGCAACCCCTTCCAGGGGCGGCGGTGGAACGACGAGGAGATCGCCATCGCGACCCTCCTCCAGGACATGGCGGCGTGGGTGTCCGACAGCGGTCCCGAGCCGTACCCGCTGGCGGACGGCGTCCACGACCACCGCGTGGCGCTGGCCGTCGAGGAGGCCGCGGACACCGGGTCGGCGGTCCGCGTGGGCGACGAACCGTGGCGCTGAGGGCGCGGGACCACCCGCGGACCGGCGGCCACCCCAGAACCACCCCGGAACCCCAGAGTTCGTCACCAGACCCTGGAGAACCGGTCGTCAGGGCGTAGCGCGGGACCGATCCGCGGGGTAGAAATATCCGACTCGATGGGAGCGCTCTCTCGGCCCTACCGCCACTGAGCCGCCCCCTGCACACCCCCGGACAAGGCAGGTCGACGATGATCGCGCGCCGCATACGCTCCACCGCCGGAGCACCACTCAGCCAGTCCCCCGCCACCCGCCTGAGAGGGCGTTCCGCATGATCACCGCGAAGCGGGTCCTCGCACTGGGCCTGGCGGTCGTGCTGGTCTCCGCGACCACCGCGACGGCAGCGCCGAGCACCGAGTCGCGCACCCAGGCCCCCGCCTTCGGGGCCAACGTGACCGTGTTCGACCCGAGCATGCCGGTCGCGCAGATCCAGGCGACCCTCGACGCGACCTACGCCAAGCAGGTCGACAACGAGATGGGCACGGACCGGTACGCGTACCTGTTCAAGCCCGGCACGTACGGCACGGCCGAGCACCCGCTCCAGATCAAGGTGGGCTACTACACCGAGATCTCCGGTCTCGGAGGCGCTCCGACCGACGTCGTCATCAACGGCAAGGTCGAGGTCTACAACCGCTGCCTCGCCGACGGCGGCACGAGCAACTGCCTGGCGCTGGTCAACTTCTGGCGCACCATCTCCAACCTGACGGTGAACGTCAACGCGACCGGCCAGGACGGCTGCCGCTCGACCGCGAACTTCTGGGCCGTGTCCCAGGCCGTGTCGATGCGCCGCGTGAACTTCACCAACGGCGGCCTGTCGCTGATGGACTACTGCACCGCGGGCCCGCAGTTCGCCAGCGGCGGCTTCATCGCCGACTCCAAGCTCCCGGCGACCACCAACGGTTCCCAGCAGCAGTGGCTTACCCGCAACAGCGAGGTCGCCAGCTGGTCGAACGGCGTGTGGAACCAGGTGTTCTCCGGCGTCGTCGGCGCCCCGTCCGACGCCGCGTTCCCGGACCCGCCGTACACGACGGTCGAGAAGACCCCGGTCAGCCGGGAGAAGCCGTACCTGTTCGTGGACGCGCGCGGCAAGTACAACGTGCGGGTGCCGGACGCGAAGAAGAACAGCAGCGGCATCTCCTGGGGAGCCGGGCAGACGGCGGGCCGCACGATCCCGCTGAGCGACTTCTACGTCGCGAAGCCGACGGACAGCGTCTCCACGCTCAACCTCCAACTGCTGATCGGCAAGAACCTCCTGCTCACCCCCGGCGTCTACGACGTCGCCCGCAGCATCGAGGTCCGCCGCCCGAACCAGGTCGTCCTCGGCCTGGGCCACGCCACGCTGACCGCGGTCAACGGCGCGATCCCGCTGGACGTCGCGGACGTGCCCGGTGTCGTCGTCGCGGGCGTCACGGTCGACGCCGGCCTGAAGGAGTCGCCGGTCCTGCTGCGCGTGGGCCGGAAGAACGCGTGGGGCTGGAGCTCCTCGACCAACCCGACCACGCTGTCCGACGTGTACTTCCGCGTCGGCGGCCCGCACGTCGGCAAGGCCGACACCGCGCTGGAGGTCAACAGCGACAACGTGCTCATCGACCACACCTGGGTGTGGCGCGCGGACCACGGCGTCGAGGGCTTCACCGACACCCAGCGCTGGAACACCAACACCGGCCGCAAGGGCGCCGTCATCAACGGCGACAACGTGACCGCGACGGGCCTGTTCGTCGAGCACTTCCAGCAGTACAACACCACCTGGAACGGCGACAAGGGCACGACGATCCTGTACCAGAACGAACTGCCGTACGACCCGCCGACGCAGGCCGACTGGATGAACGGCAGCGTCGAGGGCTACGCCGGGTACAAGGTCGGCAACCGGGTCAAGACCCACACGCTCTACGGCGGTGGCGTCTACGTCTTCAACCAGAACAACCCGACGATCCACACGGAGAACGGGTTCGAGGTCCCGCAGACGCCCGGTGTGAAGCTGCACCACATCATGACGGTCAACCTCAGCGCGGGCGTCGTGGACCACGTCGTCAACGGCGTGGGCGACGCGGCCGACACGACCAAGGTCGGCGTGCCGGTGTTCGTCAAGGAGTACCCCGCGCCGTAAGGGCGGGACGACACGAGGGGCCCCGGAGCGCGGTTGCTCCGGGGCCCCTCGTGCATCACTTGGTTGAGTGTTGCAACGGTTTGTCGGTACGTTGTTCCCGTGGCTGACCAGGACCCCGAACAGGCGGAACCCGGCGGTCCGGGGCGGCGCCCGGACGCCGCCGAGGCGTTGCGCGTGGCGAAGCGGACCTACCTCGCGGGCGAGCGGGTGGACATGCAGAAGCTCGCCGCCGAACTGGGCGTGGACCGCACGACGCTGTTCCGCTGGGTCGGCAACCGCGACCAGCTGCTCGGCGCGGTGCTGTGGTCCGTGGGCGAGCCCGCCCTCCGCGCCGCCCGCGACGGCATGACCAAGCCCGGCGCGCAGGGCGTCGCCGAGGTCATGGGCCGCTTCGTCGAAGGCCTCATCAACGCCGACAGCCTGCGCGCCTTCCTGCGCCGCGAACCGGAACGCGCCCTGCGGCTGCTGACCACGAAGGCCAGCATCGTGCAGCGGGAGGTGGTCGCCGCGGTCGAGGACCTGCTCAAGCAGGAGCACGACCGCGGCACCCTGACCCACCCGATGGACGTGCGCGACCTGGCGTACCTGGTCGTCCGGATCGCGGAGTCGTTCATCTACACCGACATCATCACCGGCGACCAACCCGACTCGGCGAAGGCCGCGACGGCCGTGGCGTCCCTGCTCGGCGCCTAGCCGACCGCCGGAACCCTTGCGGGAGCGGGCTTCCCGGCCTCGGCGGCGCACCGGACGTCGTGCTCGGGGCGTTGCCCGCCGAGCAGGTAGTCGGTCACCTTCCCGTTCGCGCAAGCGTTGGCGCCGATGAGGTAAGCCCCGTGCCCACCCTGGTCGATGGTCAGCATCGCCGCCCGGTCCCCGAACGCGCGCCGCGTCGTCCGCGCGCCCGCCAGCGGCGTGGCGGGGTCCCGCTCGTTCTGCACCATGAGCACGTTGCGCGGTCCGCGGTCGGTGATCCGCACCGGGCGTTCCACCGGGTCCGCCCAGTAGGCGCACGGGTAGATGTTCGCCGCCGCGGCCCCGAACATCGGGTAGCGGACGCGGTCGACGGCCACGTTGCGCTCGTAGGTCCGCACGGACGTGGGCCACCGGGAATCCCCGCACACCACGGCGTACCGGCCGGAGATCAGGCTCTCGATCCGCTCGAGGGGCGGCACCGCGACCGGCGGCAACGGCGTGTCCGTGTCCAGCGCCCGCCAGTTCTTCGCCAGCGCGGTGAAGGCCGCGTCGCCACTGCCGTAGAGCCCGCCGAACGTGAGCATCCGGAACAGCGGCCCGCTCACGCCCTGCACCGGCGCGCGGTCGAGCCGACCGGCGAGGTCGAAGTACTTGGCCCGCACCTGCTCAGGCGTAGTACCCAGGCCGTACTCGGGATGGGCCGCGGCCCACTTCGCGAAGTCCGGGAACGTGTCCTCCACGCCCCGCGCGTACAGTCGCCCGCCCTCGACGTCCCAGCCACCCGCGCCGAGGTTGCTGTCGAGCACGATCCGATCCGTGCTGCGCGGGAACAACGTCGTGTACACCGCGCCCAGGTACGTGCCGTACGAGTAGCCGAGGAACGACGCCTTCGGCTCACCCAGCGCGGCCCGGACGCGGTCCAGGTCGCGGGCGATGTTCGCGGTCGTGTTGTGCGGCAGCAGATCCGCCGTCGACGCCGAAGCGCACTGCCGTGCGATCTGCTCCACCTCACCGGCCCGCTTCCGCACGTCGGCGGGCGTCACGGCGTACGGCGGCACGCTGCCCGCGTACTGCTGCTCCTCGGTCAGGTCGCAGGTGATCGGCGTGCTGCGCCCGATACCGCGCGGGTCCACGCCGATCACGTCGTACGCGTCCAGCACGGACTGCGGCATCCCACCGGCCCGCAGCGCCGCCGGGAACGACAGGCCCTCGCTGGGCCCACCGGGGTTGGTGAGCAGGATTCCCCGGCGCTCCTCCGGGTTCTTGCTCGCCAGCCGCGAGATCATCACCTCGATCCGCCGCCCCTCGGGCTCGCGGTAGTCCAGCGGCACCTCCAGCGTCCCGCACTCCACGCCCGGCGCGACGACGTCCGCCGGACACTCGACCCACTTCACCGCGGGCGCCGCTGACGCCACTCCCGGCGTCACCACCACCGCCGCGGCCATCACCACAACCGCCATCAACCTTCGCACAAGCAAACCCCTCCCCCGACGACCTGCCCCGACGGCAAGCCGAATCCAGGAAAACTCAGTCGTTCATCCGCACCAGAACGTCGATCTGGGCCGCGTTGTAGAGCTCGCCGACGACCTTGGCGGCCGTCCGCAACGCGTACTCCTCACCGCGCGGCGCACCCGCGAACAGCCCGGCGGCCTCCGGGAACGCCGTGCGCACCTCCCGCACGAACGGCAGCGCGCGCAACCCGTCGGCCAGCCGTTGCCGGGTCTGTACGTCCGCGTCCACCGGCAGGGCCTCGAACTCGACCACCACGGGGTCCTTCGCGTAGTCCCCCAACGCCCCGGCGTACGCGGCCATCGCCTCCGGCGAGACCAGCTGGGCCAGCACCACGGCGAGCGAGCGTTCCCGCGGCGACAGGCCCGCCTCGGCGATGGCCGCGGCCACGTCCGAGGGCAGGTCGGTCGCCGTCTCCTCGCGCAGGATCACCGCGACCTCGGCCCGCGCCCGTTGCAGCCGCTCGATCGACGCGGCCAACTCGGCGTCCAACCGCCGCAGCGCGTCACCGGGGTGCTCGTCCTCGTCACCCAGCTCCGCGATCCGCGCCAACGACAGCCCGAGCCCGGTGAGCCGCTTGATCCGCAGCACGCGCACCAGGTGCGGCACGCCGTAGCTCTTGTAGCCGTTGGCCCGCCGTTCGGGCTCGGCGAGCAGCCCCACCTCGTGGTAGTGCCGGACGGCGCGCACCGTCGTGCCCGCCAGGTCCGCGAGCTGGCTCGTGCTCCACCCCACGACGTGGCCCTCCTCGACGTCCGCCGACGCGGTCGCGCCGACACGTCAAGTGGAAACCATGCCGTTGCGGCACGGTCAAGCCAGGCGGAAACTTTCCGACCAAGGTCGGAGTCCGTCATACACCTTCGTCTACGACGGGATCTTCTTTAGAACCACTCCGGGTCGGCGTCGAGCGTCGTGCGGTCGAGGTCGGCGAGCAGGTCGAACTGGGCGGCGGTCTTCGGCAGCTCGTACCGCAGGAAGTACCGCGCCGCCTGCCGCTTGCCCTCGTAGAACGCCCCTTCCTTGCCCGCCGCGGCGAGCAGCTGCTCCAGCCACATCCACGCCACCACGACGTGACCGGCGGCCTCCAGGTACAGCGACGAGTTCGCCAGCGTCGCCGCCGGGTCCCCGGCCGACCACAGCAGCTTGGTCACCTCGACCAGCCGCCGCGTGGCCGCGTCGACCGCCGCAGCGTGCTCCACCACCGCCGGGTCACCGCCCTCGGCCCGCGCCACGGCCGCGCCGATCGTCTCGGCCAGCAGCCGCAGCCCGGCCCCACCATCGGCGACGACCTTGCGCCCCAACAGGTCCAGCCCCTGGATGCCGTGCGTGCCCTCGTGGATCTGGTTGAGCCGGTTGTCCCGGTAGAGCTGCTCCACGTCGTAGTCGCGGGTGTACCCGTACCCGCCGTGCACCTGGATCGCGAGGCTGTTCGCCTCCAGGCACCACTGCGAGGGCCAGCTCTTCGCGATCGGCGTGAGCACGTCGAGCAGCACCCCAGCACGCCGCCGGGCGTCCTCGGTCTCGCCGGTCTGCTGCTCGTCGATCAGCAACGACGAGTACAGCCCCAGCGCCAACGCGCCCTCCACGTACGACTTCTGCGCCAGCAGCATCCGCCGCACATCGGCGTGGTCGATCAGCCGCACCGGTTTCGAAGACGGGTCCTTGTCCCCCGGCGGCCGCCCCTGCGTGCGCGTCTTCGCGTACTCGACAGCCTGGAGATAGCCCGTGTACCCGAGCGCGGTGGCCAGGAACCCGACACCCACACGGGCCTCGTTCATCATGTGGAACATGTAGGCCAGCCCGCGGTGCTCCTCACCCACCAGGTAGCCCACGGCTCCCGCCTGCCCACCAACGGGATGGGTACCGTCCCCGAACGCCAGCACCGCGTTCGTGGTGCCCCGGTTCCCCATCTTGTGGTTGAGCCCCACCAGTGTCACGTCGTTGCGAGTGCCGTCCGCGAGGAACTTCGGCACAACCATCAACGAGATGCCCTTGACCCCAGGCCCACCGCCAGGCACCTTCACCAGCACCAGGTGCACGATGTTCTCGGACAACTCGTGATCCCCACCGGAGATCCACATCTTCGTCCCGGACACCCGGTACGTGCCGTCATCCTGCGGCAGCGCCTTCGTCGTGATGTCGGCCAACGACGACCCCGCACCAGTCTCGGACAGGCACATGGTCCCGAAGAACCGCCCCTCCAACATAGGCCGCACCCACTGCTCGACCTGCTCGGAAGACCCGTGCGCCACCAACAGGTTCGCGTTGCCCACCGTCAACAACGGATAACTGGACGTCCCCGCGTTAGCGGCCTGGAACCAGAACATCGACGCCCGCGCCAACGTCATAGGCAGCTGAAGCCCACCCAGCTCCTCATCGAACGGAGCCGCCGTCAACCCCGCCTCGGCAAAGATCCGCAACGCCCGCGCGACCTCGTCGATCACCGACACGGTCCCGTCCGGCAACATCACCGGCTCATTCGCGTCGGCCTTCTTGTTGTGCGGCGCGAAGTCCTTCGTCGCGATCGACGCACTCAACTCCAACACCGCGTCGAACGTCTCCCGCGAATGCTCCCGAAACCGCTCCCGCACGGTCAACGACTCGACGTCAAGCCACTCGTACAGCAGGAACTCGAGATCCCGCCGCGACAAGATCGCAGCCACCTCACACCTCCAACACGAGCTTGCCGGTGTTGGCACCGGCGAACAGCATCCGCAACGCCTCAGGAAACTCCGTCACCCCACCACTGACGACCTGCTCCCGCGAAATCAACTTCCCTTCCTGGTACCACCCGGCCAACTCCTTGATCGCCTCAGGGAACCGCTCGACGTAGTCGAACACCAACATCCCCGCCATGCTGGCCCGATTCACGATCAACGACAGGTAGTTCTTCGGCCCGTAGGCGGCCTCGGTCCGGTTGTACTGCGAGATGGCCCCACAAATCACCACACGCGCGTTCCGCCGCAACTGCGCCAACACGTTGTCCAACACCGGCCCACCAACGTTGTCGAAGTACACATCGACCCCATCCGGCGCGGCAGCGTGCAACGCCCGCCCAACCCGCTCACTCTTGTAATCAATGGTCGCGTCAAACCCCAGTTCATCCCGCAACCAAGCACACTTCTCGGCCCCACCGGCAATCCCGACGACCCGACACCCACGCACCTTGGCCAACTGCCCCACCACAGACCCGACAGCCCCAGCCGCCCCCGACACCACAACGGTGTCCCCAGCCTGCGCCCGCCCAACGTCGAACAACCCGAAGTACGCGGTCAACCCCGGATACCCCAACAACCCCAACCACGTAGGCGCGGGTGCGACAGAAGTGTCCACCCGAGACAACCCACGCCCATCGGACACAGCGTGCTCCTGCACCCCGAACGCCCCGATGACCCGCTCCCCCACGGCGTAAGCGGGATTCCGAGACTCCACCACCACCCCAACGCCAGCGGCCCGCATCACCGCCCCCACCTCCACCGGCGGCGCATACGACGGCACGTCGTTCAAATACCCGCGCATGGCCGGATCCAACGAGAGGTACTCGACCGACACCAGCAACTCCCCGTCACCGGCCACGGGAACGTCCTCTTCGGTCAACTTCCAGGTGCTGTCACCGGGCAACCCGGTAGGCCGCTCAGCAAGACGGATCTGCCGGTTCACCTGGGCTGACATCGCACTCCTCCACACGCCGGATCCACTGAAATCAACGTATCGGCAAGTCGTTGCAACATTCAAGGGACTGATGCATAGTCACCCCGTGGAGCCCGTGCTGACCGAACGGCGAGGCCCAGTACTCCTGGTGACCTTGAACCGCCCAGACCGCCTCAACGCCTGGACGGAAGACCTGGAAACCCACTACTTCACCGCCCTGGACCAAGCGGACAACACCCCCGACATCCGCGCGGTGGTGGTCACAGGAGCGGGCAGGGGCTTCTGCGCAGGCGCAGACATGACAGCGCTGACCGAGGTAGACGCAACAGCAACCCTCCCAGAACCCCCACGCCCCCGCACCTACCCCATGACCTTCCGCAAGCCCCTCATAGCCGCCATCAACGGCGCAGCAGCAGGCCTGGGCTTGGTGCAGGCCCTCTACTGCGACCTCAGATTCGCCACACCAACAGCAAAACTCACCACGTCCTTCACCAGACGAGGTCTCATAGCCGAATACGGCATAGCCTGGCTACTACCAAGACTGATAGGCCCCAGCAAAGCCATGGACCTACTCCTCTCAGCACGAGTGATCCTGGGAGACGAAGCTCTCTCCATGGGCCTGGTAGACCGCCTGGCAGCCCCGGAAACCCTGGTGGACGAAGCAGTCGCCTACGCCACAGACCTGGCAACCCACTGCTCCCCAACATCAATGGCAGTGGTCAAACAACAGGTACACCAGGCCCTCGACACAGACTTCACCACAGCAGCACAAGAAGCAGAAACCCACATGCTGAATTCCCTACAACGCCCAGACTTCACCGAGGGCATCACCAGCTACCTGGAAAACCGCCCCCCAAACTTCCCCAACCTCCCCTAACCCACACCAATCACCACCGACACGACCTTCCGGCCCCAGCCCCAACTTGCGCCAGGACTCACCGTCAGGCTCTCTAGGCCTCCGGCCTCAACTCGCATCGATCGCGACCGGCACGACTGCCGGACCCTGGGCCAAACCGACACCGCCGACCAACCGCCACGGGCCTTTGGGCCCCCGGCCCACACTGGCACCGCCGACCAACTGCCATGCACCTTCCGGCCCCCGGCCGCCACTCGCACCGCTGACCAACTGCCAGGGCCCTTTTGGGCCCCCGGCCGCCACTCGCACCGCACCAAATCCGGACCGTGCCGGCAGGTTCTTTTAACCCCCACCCCGGCCGGCCCCCGATTG